>CAMHDC010000009.1 GCA_946183765.1 uncultured Clostridia bacterium
CCACAGCAAAAACCGAAGCGTCGAATAGGTCAATGCGGTGCTGGGGCTGGATTTTTTCGTATTGGACAGCATCGTCCGTCTTTTCCACGGCACGGACGTTGCTCACGCAATATTCGTATGCCTGAGAATGCAGGTAATACAGATTCCCGTCCTTAGCCGCTTTCTCGATATGCCTGAAGCCCTGAGACTTCAGGTAAAAATACTGCGGCTGATCCACAACATTGAAGCCGGCCCGCTTCATCAGCGGGAAGTATTCCTCGCCGGCGAACTTCCGGTCGTGGCCCACGCGCCGGATCTTAAAGCCCCGGCGCCGCATATCCTGAAACCAAGAAACCACGTCGGCGGCGTTCACCGTCGGGCTGTTGCACATGGTCAACCAGCCATCGTCCGCCCAGCCAAACAGAGGGATGTTGTCCTCGTCGGCCTTCTTCGCCGCTTGAGAGATCGGAAAAAATGCGTGCGTGATAATAATATCCACGCCCTGGTAGTTCCCCACCAGGGCGGCAGCCGTCAGGTCATACATGCGACTCAGATCCGCACCGCCGTACCAGTCGATGGGCAGCCTAGCCAACTCGTCCAGCGTCCAGGAATACATAGAATCGGACCGTTTGAATTCCTCGATGTCAAACCAGGCACGCATGGCTGAGGTATACACGTTCAGGGAGCGGGACAGGAAGTCTTTGCGCTGCTGCGGATCGTTCTGCGCCTGGAGAGCGTCATTCATGATGTCTTGGGGCCTGATGGTCACACCGTAGCTGGGGTTTGCCTTCTCATGCTGCACCGGGTCCAGATAGTCCACGTCGCCGCTTTCGCTCTGGTCGGCCCTGCACAGGTAAGCGAAGAACGAGTCGTCGGTAATAGTCCCGGTCGCCACCTTATGGGCGTATTCCATTCTGCCGTAGCAGAAGGAGCTGGCGTCGTCGCCGGCGGTGGTGATCCCCAGCATCAGCTTGTTCGTGTAGGCTTTCATGGCCTCTTTGAACCGGTTGTACTGCGCCGGGCTTTTCATGGCCTGGATCTCGTCCGCGATGGCAATGTTGCAATTGAATGAATCCTGCGCGTCCGGATTCGCCGCCAGAGCCTCGATGTCGATGCTCCCGGCGGGGCGCCCCTGATCGTCCGTGAACTCATACCGGATAGAATGCTCGGCGTTATTGTCCCGGACCCGGAATCCCTCGATCATCCCGGAGGCCCGGAGGGAAAATAGAATGAAGTCAAACGCCTGCTGCGCCTGCTTCAGGCTGGCCGCCACGATGTAGATGCGTGCGCCGCTGCGCCGCTCCAGCAGGGCCAAAGCAAAGGCAAGCCCTCCGATGAATGAGGTCTTGCCGTTTTTCCTGGGGACATATATGAAGCCCTCTTTGTAACGCCGTTCCTGGGTGCCCCGAAAGTAAAAGCCAACCAGGTTGTAGACGCAGAAGATCTGCCAGGGCTGCAGCAGAAAAGGCTTTCCGGCCAGCGGCGTGCCGTCCAGCGTCTCGCCCTGCCGGTGGACCATCGTCCGCTCGATGATCCCGATAACGAAATCCGGGTCCTTGGTCCGCAGCTCCAGGTCGGGCCGCTCACAGTCCGCCAGGAACCGGCGGCAGGCGGCAATCTCGTCCACGCCGGCGTTCCGCTTCCCGGTCAGCACGCTATCCACATAAGCCAGGGCCGTGGCCTTGTAACTTTTCTTAGACAAGGTCCATCAGCACCTTCTCCAGAGAATTCTGCTTCTTCGGCTTCATGGCCTCCTCGTCAATCTTCTTCAGGCCAGCCGGCGTCAAACCCAGGTCTCGCCAGTAAGCCAAAGCGTCCCGGTTGAGATCGTTGATAAGCCGCAGCGCCGGATTCTGCTCGATGTTCGTGGCACCGCCCTTGTTGGTGTGCTTCACTAGGATATTCCCTCCGGACTTGGCAAACATCGCCTGCGCCTCATCCCGCTTTTCCAGGATCCCAGCCAGTGTGTCGATCACCGGCAGGAAGAAGTCCCGGTATGTCCCAGCGGCGCGGCACGCTTCCGTTATTCGGTTCTTCCACGTCGCCTTTTTCATATCGGCCTCCGTTAGTTCAGCTTCACAGCCGTCTCCCCGGTGAACTTCTCCCAGCGGTCAATGATCACATCCACGAACTTTGGATCAAGCTCCATAAGAAACGCATTGCGTCCGTTCTGCTCCGCCGCGATGATCGTCGTGCCGGAGCCGCCGAAAATGTCCAGGACGTTGTCCCCCGGAGCCGTATTGCACTGCATCTCATAATCGAACAGCAGGACCGGCTTCATAGTCGGATGCTCTTTGCTGTGCTGCGGCTTGTCGAAATACAGGATTGTCTTCTCCTTGCGCTTCTTCCTCCAAGTGTGCGTCCCGTCCGTCCAGCCGTACAACGCCGCCTCCGGGTCTTCTGTTTCCTCCGGAGGAACATCTCCCGCCAAACAAGGCTCATGCTGCCACTGGAAGTCCTGCCGTCCCAGCGTAGACTGGTTCTTCACCCAGATCAGCACCTGGCGCACCGGCATTCCGCATTCACGCAGCGCTCCGAAAAAAGGATAGGCGGTGGAGCTCGCGTGCCATATATGGAACGCAGCACCCCCCCCTCAATGTTAATTTTGCAGCATTAAATGCTTCCGCAAGAAACACCGCAAAATCATCATCTGCCTGGTTGTCATTCAGAATGCTTCCAGCCTGGCCATTAACATTCACGTTATACGGAGGATCGGTCAGAAGCATGTCGGCCTTCACGCCGCCCATAAGCGCGGACACATCTGCGGTGCTGGTGCTGTCTCCGCACATCAGGCGGTGGCGCCCCAGCTGGTAGATATCGCCCAGCTGCGCCATTGGGACCTCCGGCGGCTGTGGATTATAATCATCCTCGTGGACTTCAGCCTCTAGCGGATCGAAGCCAAAAAGCGTCATGTCAATGTTTTCGATGGTTCCCAGCTCAGCGGCCTGCATATCGAAGTCCCAGCCGCTCAGTTCCGCCGTGCGGTTATGCGCCAGAGTGTAGGCTCGGCGCTGCTCGTCCGTCAGATGGTCCAGACGGATGCAGGGCACGGAGGTCATGCCTATCTGCTTCGCAGCCAGCAAGCGCCCGTGGCCTTCCACGATCAGGCCGTCGCCCCAGATTCCGATGGGATCATCGAAGCCAAACTCCTTGATGCTAGCGACGATGGCGTCGATATCCTTCTTCGCGTGCTTCCTCGCGTTCCGTGCATAGGGCCGCAGGGCCTCCACGGGCAGATACTCGATATTCAGCTCCATGCTATGGCCCCCTTAGCCTAAATTTCCGGCGCAGTTGGAAAAGGCCCCGCCCCTCCAATCGTCCTCTAGGCCATCCCGCCCCCGCGACAGGGGGGGGCGAGGTATCGCAGATCACCGGCGGGGCCGCTCGCCGCTCCCTGGCCGCGCTCCGCCCTTCTCGGGATGCTTGGCGTTATGGCATTGACGGCACAGGCTGACCAGGTTACTGCTTACCAGGGCAAGGTCCGGCCGGTCCTCCAGGTGCTGGACATGGTGCACGGTTACTGCAGGCGTGATCCGGCCAAAGCGCTTGCACTCCTGGCAGCGGTACCCGTCACGCCGAAGGATCAGCTCGCGCTTTCTCCTCCACTGCGGCGAATTGTAAAATTCCTCGATCTTCACGCACCCGGCCCCGTCCCCTCCGTATGCTTACCCACAGCCCGAAAGCTGGCCCGATACAGAGAGCGGCAGCCATTCGGCCACCGCTCCAGCGTACTGATTATACCACTTGACACGGGTGCAAATCTGCACAGTTTTGTACCGGCTATTTGCCGTCCACTGCGCGCATGTGCGCCACAATCGCCGCGGGTCGCATCCATTGTCGCTCGAAAGCCTTCCACTCCTTGCTGTATTCGGTCTTTGTTGTGGAGAAATCCCGCTCCAGCTGGGAAAACGGCATTGCTCCTGCCCGGTAAATCTCCCGGTTTCTTTCTTCCTCGGCCTCCATATCATGCCCGATCAGGCTATAGCATTTAATCTGTCGCCTGGTAAAACCGGCGCCCACAAGCTTCGCGCACGCCGTCCTGAACCTGGGAAGCTGTGCGTCTGTATCACAGGCCAGCCACAGTTCCGCGATTCGCAGGCTTCGGCAGGCGTCTACAAAATGATCATCAATCAGATCCGTCTCCAGCCCCCCCCCGGAAGCATATGCCGTGCTGAGTGCGCAGCATATCAAAAGCCTGGTCCTTGTGCGCTCTGGAGCATTGCAGAAAATTATTATCCTGAATGATGTTTCCTGGCGTAATCGGCAGCTCTCGCAGCGGACCTTCTACGCGATGCACCATGCACCACGGACATGCGTTGTTACATCCACGGCTGGTAAAGGTGATCCCATTCCTGACATACATCCCCGGTATGAAATCCTCCGCCGGCGACTCATATGCCGGTCCTCCCAACTTCACGGGCTTGTCCGTCACGCCTTCCCATTGATATGCTAAGTCCTCGGCCAGAGGCTTATCCCAGGTAAATACGCAGGATATATGCACCTCATCATGTTCCGGTATAAAAAGACCAGGTGGAGCCCCAACGAAAGCCAGATCATCATCCGGTGTATAGCTTGTTCTGCGACAAAACACCCGCACGATCCGCTCCATTCAGTCGCCTCTCAGTCTCGCCCAGATCAGCAGCAGGAAGTCGTTATTCCAGTCCCATGCCTGCCTGTTGCTGATGGGTATGGTCATGGCCGCGCCCTCCACGGTATGGCTGCGGCGAAAGTATACCATCTCGATTAGCATGATTCGCGATGGCCCGCTGGTTAGCTGTCTGCTGATCTCCACGGCCTGGGCCACCGCGTCCAGTCTGCGCTGATCCTCCGGCGGCAGTTGGCGTAGAGCTGCGTCCTCCGTACTGCGATGTTCCCCGCCGCCCATGGGCATCCCGCTCAGGCTGGGCGTCACGCTCATACTTTGGAGATCCCGCAGCTGGGCACGCAATCCAGGATAATCATACGCGGCCTGCCGTGCTGCCTGCCGCCATGTACTACTGCGCCTGCTCATGTGCTGTCCTCCACCCGCACATGCCATGTGATGCAGATTCCGTCTTCGTGTTCCAGGCAGTCAAGCATCTCCTGCGTGGTCATGTGCCCGGCGTCGATATCGTGGACATATTCCAGGCAGTCGGCCCACAGCCGATGCAACCGGGTACTCCCCCAGGCGAACCGGTCCCGAAGTACGCGCATCATAACGGCGAACTGTCGCTTGTACGCTTCCTCAGTTGCTTTTGCCCGTTCCTGTTCCACAATGACGTCGATCTCCCGCTGAAGTTCTCGCAGTTCGTCCAGGGTGAACTTATCCCGCAGCGCCTCGGACAGCTCGTGCTTGCTGATGCGCTGCGGCGGACGTTTTCCGCTCCCGTGTGTCCGACGCTTACTCTTCGGCATGGCTGCATCCCTCCAGGAACGCGCACAGGAATGCGCCATTGCACATCAGATGCCACAGATGCGGCAGGCCGCTCTCCGGGTCCACGGCGCCCGGGTCCTCCCAGCAGGCCAGGCAATGCCGGAGCATCGCCTCGTGGAACTTTTCCGGATCCACCCGCCGCCAGTTCTGCGGATCTGTGTATTTCTGATTCCCGTACCGGCGGATCTCGGCTATTGCTCTGATCGCTGCGGGCGGAACAACGCTCAGCTGGAGCTTTCCGTCATCATTCTTTGCGCCGGGTATCTTATCCATGTTTCTGCCTCCTCTCGTCATGGACTGCGGTGATCCGCTCTATCGTTTCGATATCCGCTCCGCACTGCGGGCAGGTATAGCGCCGCCACTTGGCGCCATTGCCTAGCACTCTGGAGCCGGTGCATGGTATCCGGTCGCGCTTGCACTTCGGACACGTCATTCCCAATACAACCTCCCCTGCCATTCATCCCAGGCGATGACCGCAACGGCGATCCGCGGCACATCCGCCCAGATCTTCACCACAGATTCCCAGGCGATCTGGGCGTCATCCTTCCAGAAGCCTGCCTTTGTCAGAACGTCCTTCAGGGCCTTCACGGCATTGTCCGTATCCGGCTTCGTCGTCTTCGGGTCTCCGTCTTTATGCTTCCCGCTGGCCGCATAGTAGAACACCACGGTCAGACATACGGCTCCGGTCAGTGGTTCCTGCGGTCTGTGCTGCGCGGCATATGCCAGATACTTCTGCTCAGCGTCTCGCAGCTCCGGCGGCTTATAGTACTGGCCCGTGCGCCGGTTCTGTCCCTTTTGTTGGGCTGTAACGGTGGGCGGGTTTCCAGGGATCATGAATGCGATCATTTTGGCCTCCTTCCGCGTTACACTTTTTCGCGCAATTTTTGTAATTTCTGTGGGGGTAAATCCCCCTATAAAAGGGGGGTTATTTACCCCCCTATAGGGGAGGATTTTGTGCATACTTTGCACAATTTCCGGAAACCAAGGATTTTGTGCATAGTTTGAACAAGCTGAATTGTTCCGATTTTGTGCATGTGCTACTTTTCCGGGAAATCGGGAAATTGTGCATACCTCAACTCCGAAACACAAATGCTTCAGATTCTTTCAAAGATTTATCCTTAGCATACCTATTGGATTTATCACCTTTGACCGTGAACCCGGCCTCTTCCATGTGTTTGATGACAGTTTTGGGAGTCATTCCGGTGGCGTTGACCAGGTCCTGGACGGCCACCACGCCGCCGGGCTTGATGGCCTCCAGGCGGTTAAATTCACGCATCAGCCCATCCACCTTTTCGACTTGAGCAGCCTGCCGGCGCTTATTCAGATCCTCCACGGACATGGTTCCATCGTCGGGCTTACAGGAGCTGAGATTGCCGTCCTCATCCACGAAATGCAGCGGATAATCGAACCACACGTCCACGGGACCAGGCTCCGGGAACTCGCGCAGCACAGGCTCGATCCTCCACGCTGAAGCGCTGGCGCTGACGCCGCAGAAACTCTGCATGGATTCCGGGACCTTCAGCTGGATCATGTCCAGGAGGGCGTCCGCGTCCCGGGCGAATACGCCGGATCCAGACGCACGGTCAGCCGCGTTTTTGCCGCCCTGAGCGCCCTTGCTGTGGTGGTGGCAGTAGATCACTGCGCAGCCCAGCTCGACGCACAGGCGATCCATCAGGCCGCAGAAGCGGGCCACGTCGCCCATGTCGGATTCGTTGCCGCCGATCAGCTTATAGATTGGATCCAGAATGATCACGTCTACAGGCGTGTTCCGCAGCCGCCAGATCAGCTTCGGCGCCAGGTCTTTCAATGTGAGAGATTTTCCGCGCAGGTTCCAAACGGTGATATTAGCCAGGGCCTGCCTGCTCAGGCTGTAATTCTCTTGCATGGTCCGCAGACGATCCAGGCAGCTCTCCCGGGCCAGCTCCATGTTCACGTACAGGACCCGGCCGCGGGTGCACTGCCAGCCAAGCCATTGGGTACCTCCGGCTATAGCCATGGCCAGCTCCAGCAGGGCGAAGGATTTACCTGCCTTACTGGGACCAGCCAGCATGAGCTTATGGCCTTTTCTCAGTACTCCGGCGATCACGGGTGGCGGCAAGGCCGGTGCCTCAGCCTCGGCCAGGTTCTCCATCTCGGGCAGATCGTCGGTCTGGGCCTCGATCCATTCCCGCCAGGCTTCCCAGTCCTCGGCACCGGACGCCTCCTCGATAATGAATTGCTTCTTGCCGTTCCGAATGATGCCGGGCATGCGGCTGAGCCGGCTGGCGTTTTTATTCTGGGTGTCGATCTCGACGCCGCGGTCCTTCAGGATCTTGTATAGGTACTCTACCCGCCGCCGGTATTCTTGCTCGCTGCCGGCCATGATCTTCACGATGGCGTGGACCGATTTATTGCCAGAGTCCACGACCACGGCAATGGGCAGGTTCAGTTGCTTATACAGGGGCAACTGTTTGGCCTTATCCACGTTGTCGCATTCGACCAGGGCGTAGCGGTACTCCTTCACGTTGGCATTCTTCACGCCCTGGCCGTCCAGCGGATTGAAGCGGATCCAGGCGCCGGCTTCTGGGTTATAGTCGCCGATAACTTTTCCGATATCGCCCTTGCACTTGCCCAGCTTCTCCAGCAGATCCCCGGCGGTGCGGTCGTAGCTACCCTGCTTGGGCGCCCAGCCGCCGTCCTCCTTGGCCCAGCACTCGGTCACGTACCCGACAAAATCATCACGATCAAACAGGATCTCCAGGTACCGCGACAGCTCGCCCACGGGATCCCAGCGCTTAGGCTCCTGAATAGTCTCGGCCTCTAGCCAGCCGGGATCAATGGCCATCTCATGCGGCGTCAGATCCAGGACGTCGTCCCAGGCCAGCTCATGGCCTTCGTCCGGCTTCCAGCCGTGCTCCTTCGCAAGCTGCACGATCGTCCCGCCGGTGACGGGATTGCCGGCTCCGTTGAACGTCTCCCACTTCCGCAGGCATTCGCCCTGGTGGTACCGGGCAGCGTCTCGGCTGGACCACTCGTCCCAGACCGACGCGGCGTAGCCGGCCTCCTTCAGGGCCATGCCCACTAGCGTCCAGTCCTGGTATGACAGGTTCGCTGGGTCAATGGCGTCCAGGCATTTTAGGAGATCATATCCATCCATGTTGTCGCCTCCTCCTGGTGTGCCGGCTTGTATTCTTTGGGATTGACGCCGCGGGGAACGTGCCAGCCGGCCTGGCTGATGCGGGAGATCATGCGGCTGGCTTCGTGGAAGTCCCACTCGCCCACGTGGACGAATCCGTAACGCTCCAGCAGCCGGATCTGCTTAGGTGTGGTCAGACCGTCCTCCTGACGCTTCATCAATCGGTTAATGAGCATCTGAGCTTTGCCGAAGCAGGTGATCTCATCTGGGAAAATCCCCCGGCGCTCCAGTAGCTCCATCTGTTTCTTCGTGGGCGGCGCCATGTCCGCGGGGAACGCGGGGACATAGCTGCTCAGGTCCTCGGCCTGGATGGAATACTCAAACTGCAGGGGATCCACCAGGGCACGCTTGCGGTGCCGCTGCTCCTCCAGCATCTTTGCCAGGGCTTCCTCCCGCTGGGCGATCACGTCCGTCTGCGCAATGGCCTCAGCGGCCTCCAGATCCATGGCCTCATCAGCCTGCTCTAGGTTCTCGGTCATCTTGTCGGCCACTTCCGGGCTTTCGCAGATCAGGCACGCCGGCCTGCACAGCTCATGCCGCGTAGTGTGCCAAAGGAAGTCCAGCACCAGCAGGTGGTCCTTGCCCGGCGCCAGCCGTGTTCCGCGGCCGATCATCTGGCAATACAAACTGCGAATCTTCGTCGGCCTGAGCACCACGATACAGTCCACGCTCGGGCAATCCCAGCCCTCGGTCAGCAGCATGGAGTTGCAGAGCACGTCATACTCCCCGGCTGCGAAGTTCTCCAGGATCTTGGCACGGTCGTCGCTGTTGCCGTTGACCTCCGCAGCCCGGAAACCCCGGGCCTGCAGCAGCGCGCAGAAGCGCCTGCTGGTCTCGATCAGAGGCAGGAATACCACGGTCTTGCGGCTTGCACAGTAGGTCCGCATTTCGTCCGCGATCTTGTCAAGATACGGATCCAGCGCATGGCCAACATCGGCGGCCTTATAGTCGCCGGCCTGGGTACCCACGCCTGACATGTCCAGCTTCAGCGGGATGGTCTGCGCTTTGATCTTACAGAGGTACCCGTCCTTGATAGCCTGAGTGATGCGGTACTCATAAGCCAGGGAATCAAAGTACTGGCCCAGGTTCCGCATGTCGCCGCGGTCAGGCGTAGCTGTAACGCCCAGGACGTTTGCTTCCGGGAAGTGATCCAGGACCCGCTGATAGCTGTCAGAAAGGATGTGGTGGGCTTCGTCCACAATGATTGTGCCGTAGTGGTCCGGCTCAAAGCGGTCCAGCCGCTTCTCCCGCATGAGCGTTTGCACGCTCCCCACGGTGATTCGGTACCAGCTGCCGGCTGATGATTGCTCAGCCTTTTCTACGGCGCAGCCCAGCCCTGAGACTGTGCCGATCTTCTGGGCGGCCTGCTCCAGCAGCTCGCCACGGTGCGCGAGAACAAGCACACGCTCTCCCCGACGGACCTGATCCTCCGCTACAGCGGCGAATACGATGGTCTTTCCGGTCCCGGTCGGGAGGACCAGGAGCGTGCGCTTATGCCCCTGGTCCCATTCCCCGTGGATTGCTGCCCGCGCCGCCTCCTGGTACGGGCGTAGATCCATCAGAAGCCCCCTGCTGTCCAGTTGCGTAGTGGCGGGAGGAATGCCTTGATATCGTTGGTCTCGGCCTCGGTCCCGTCCTTCTTGATGTACTTCCGCACGTCGACAGATGCACGGCCTGTAGCACCCAGCACTTTGCTCCAGTCCAGCTTCACAGTCTCGCCCTGCTTACCCTGACCGATGCTGATGAAGAACGCGCTGAGCAGGCCCTGGGTCCGCGTGTGAAGGAAAAGGTTATGCTGCAGCTGGGTGGTGCCGTTCACGCCGGAAATCTCCAGCGTTATCACGGCCTTCGGGCATGCAGGCAGCTTTGCGCTGCCAGCGTGCCGCTGACGCTCGAATTTTACGACCTTGAAGTCATATTCCCCCTCCGGAAGCAGCACAAAGGTTGATGGATTCAGCTCTACAGCTTCGTCCCAATCCAATTCCCGTCCGATGTCGTTGTCCATGATTATTTCCTCCTCATTTCAAGAATCAGGTTTTTTACACTGTCCCAGGCGGCCACCAGACAGCCCTTAACAAAGTCCGCCGGATACATCTCAATGGGCATGTCCCCGGGGAAATAACCGCGGCTGCTGACAGCGGCCTGGACCTCCGAATACTGCACGCCGGACGCCTCCATGAGCTGGGCCAGATCCGGGAACTTGTCAGCCAGGCTTACAGGTTGGACCGACGCTTTTTCTTCCTCGGTCCACTCGGCTTCCGGCTTCGGTTCCGTCAGCGCCGGACCGGTCTCGGGTCCTGTGAATGGTACCGCCGGCAGCTCCTCCTGGGGCGGTTCGTTTTCCATCGGCTCAGCGTGCGCGAAATCGGGACCGGCCGCAGGTGTCGCCTGAGCGGGCGTGTGACGCTCGAATACGGCCCTGATTCCCTCATAGTCCAGCGGCAGCTCCTCCGGCAGGTTGAAGCGGTTTTTCGCGTCCCAGATTGGATTATGCGTGGTATACATGACCCGCTTGCCGCCGGCGATTTTATTCTTGTCCATGGGCGTTTTGCCGTGGATCACCATGGTCTTGTAGTTACAGAACAGGAGCAGATCTGCCCACTCTTTTAGCATCGGCCCCACCTGCTTACTGACCTTCATCTCCCAATGATCATAAGCGCCGGTTTCCTCCGGGTGCTCCACCTTCCTGAGCTGGGCATGGGCAGTGAAGCCGACGTTGATTCCCTTGTCCTGAAGGCTCGTGAGCTTGTCCAGAAGTTGGCCGAATTTTTCTTTGAGGTACACATACCCCTTGCCGTACCCGGCGTCCTCGATGCCCTTCCAGCCCCGGGCCGCGCACAGGGCATCCACGCACAGGCGCTCGGCCCAGTCGGCGGTGTCGATCACCAGGGTCCCCAGATGTTGCTGTCCGGCGTCATCCACCATGTCCATGAGGATGTCCCAGCTCTGCGGCCGCGGGTACCGGCACACAGTCATGTAATCAGTGCTACCCTCGGTGTCGATGAACACCACGCCGGGCAGCTTGCTGGCCAGAGTGCTTTTACCGATGCCTTCCGTGCCGTAGATCACGAACTTCACGGGCTTATTCTTTGCCGATCCTTCAAGGTGATATCTGCTTGCCATTAGAATTGCCCCTCCTTCCATTTAGGTGCGGCAGGTGCGCTTTCCACGACCTCGCCGTCCTCAATAATGATACTGCACTCGTCGCCCGTGCTAACGCGGGTACCAATCACCTGGAGGCCCTGCTGGGCGGCCCAGGCGCCGAACTCCCGCAGCGTATCCACGTCCATCTGCTCCAGCTTGTCCACCAGCACAAAGCGGCACTCCGGCTTCAACCGGGAGACAATGGCCGTGGCGGCCCTTAGCTGCTCTGCGCTGCTCATGCAGCTCCAGGGCTGCCCCTGATAGGTCAGGACTCCCTCCTGCACGCTCAGGCCCGGCAGAGGCATGTCCGCTCCATCCAGCAACGCCATTCGACGGGACCGGACGTCCTCGACCTGGCTGCTCAGCTCGTCATACTGCTCGGCTAGGACTGCGGCGCGGGCATCTGCATCCAGGTGGGCGCGATTGTCCCGCACCTGGGCGTTCACGGCTTCAGCGTTCTGAATTTGCCGGAGAATGATGTCAGGATCACCATCCTGAAGTCCTTCCGCGTCCACTTCAGCTTTCCGCATTTCCGTTTCCAGCGCTGTCCGCATGGCCCGCAGCGCATTGATCTGGGTGTCCGTGTCGGCCAGGCGGGCGCGGATCTGAGTCACCTTCTGGCGTAGCTCGGCATTGCGCTGGTTTCGCTCCTGGACGGCCCTCAGATCGGCAGACAGTGTTGCAACGCTGACCTCCTGTTCCGGGGCGCCGTTATGCCATGGCAGTTCATCTGCATAGTGCCGTGCGCGGTCACGATCCCGGCCCACCTGCAGGCGCTGGTCATACGCAGCTCGCTCCTCCCGCTCCAGTGCGTCAAGCTGATCCTGGATACCCAGTATGCTCAGGAGGATAGATGCCCGCTCCTTGTCAGATGCCTGCAGGAATTTCGGGAGATCGAGTGCTAGGACTTCGACAAACTCATTCAGAAGTTGCTGGCCGCTCCTGCACCCAGATTCGTCCACCACGGTCAGGGCGCTTTTTGCGCCCTTCCGGACCACAGTCAGGCCGTTGGACAGCTGCACCCGAAGCTCCGGGTCCAGCACGCTGCCCTCCCGCTTCGCCGCGTCCGGGCGGAATTTTTCACCGCCTAGCGCCCAGGCAATCGCGTCCAGAACGCTGGTTTTGCCCTGGCCGTTCTTCCCGCCGATAACCGTCAGGCCGGTGGGCGCAGGATCCAGGGCGACAGCCTTAATCCGCTTCACGTTGGCCAGCTCAAGGCTGGTTATCCTTACCTCTTGCGGCTTGTTTGAAATTGTGGTATGATTGTCCATGATAGTGATTCCTTTCTTTCTGGGGCGTCCGTGTTCGCAGCGCGGGCGCCCCGGTTGTTTTACAGCATGACGGTGACGCCGACACAATCCTTCAGCTGATCCTGGAGCCAGGACTTGACGGTGTTCCGGGCGGTGAGCTTCCACATGCCGCCGTCCGCCTCGATGAACGCGATCCCGCGTTCCCGGACGCGGATCAGAAACAGTCATTCTGGCTGCTCCACCTCCTGGAACGTCCGATAAGGCCGGAGCCGGACCAGCGGCTTAATGGTCATGTTCTCGGCCAGGGCGGCACCCTTCTGCGTCACGATGGTGGATGCCACGCCGTTATCCGAATATGTGACCTTTGCCCCGGTCGTGATCTGGCTCAACAGCCGGATGCAGTATTCCCGGTCCGCGCTGTCCTGGAACCTGGTCATCAAGGCGACGGTCGCCTCATCAAAGGGCATCGTGACTTCTTTATCCCATCCGGGAATGTCAGTGGCTTTTGCGCGGTACAGGCACACACGCCTCCACCTGCGGGCGCTTTCCAGGACCCCCAACACGGCCACTTCCGTGGCGCTCATGACTGACACGAATTCATGTGCTGCTTCGTAGTTTTCCTCGCGCAGCAGGGCGACCAGAGCGTCCAGGCTGTTCACGTTCAGCGGATCCGGTGCATCCAGTTCCGGGCGGACTTCCAGCATCGAGCCGTCGCCTGTCAGAACATAGGTGTGTCCGTCAACGGCAAAAGGCTGCGGCTTGCTCATGGCTTCGATTTTCTCAATGGCTTCTTTCAGCATGTTCCTTCTCCTTTATTTTGCAATTCTCAGCACTGGCGCCGGAGCTGCCTCGCTGCCATCAAAGCCCAGCTGGCCCGGGACCTGCGGCGTCATCTCCACAGCGTGGAACTCGCCGAAGCTGTCGACCGACGCATAGAGCGCCGTCTTGATCGGCGTGGTTGCTGCCAGGGTGCTCTTCGCCGTGACACTCACAGCGATGGTCTGCCGGTCATCGTCCGGCGTAAATTCGATGGTCAGGGTGATCTTACGCTTCTCGGTGGGCTTGGTGTTCGCGTCCATGATGTTGTCCATGATGCGGGACATCTCATAGTCCACCCGCTCAGTAATGGCGCCTCTGGCCATTTCCAGGATGCTTTTCGGATCCATGGCATTCAGTCCTTTCCTTTAATTTCTCTTCAAGTCTGCAATCGCAGATTTCGCCAGGATCAAGGTTGGCCCCACACTCGGGGCAGGTATGGTAATACCGGCTCACCGCTTCCCTCCTTTCTTCTTTTCGCCTTTGGTGACGCAGTAGGCGGCGCCGTAGCGATCCTCACCGCAGATGCCGCAGGTGACCTTCTTATCCTGGGAGATCTTCGTCAGCGTGTAGCCGGCGGCCCGGCAGTCCTCAGCGCAGCTCATACAGATCGTCATGGTGTCCTTCATTTAGGTGCTCCCTTCAGCAATTTCCCGCACTCGGGACAGTAATTCAGCTTGTACCCGCAGCCCCGGTACCGGTAATCGGTCGAGCTCGCAGCCTGGCGCTTATGCCCCTTCCGGTATGTTCTGGTGACGATGGCCACGGTGTACTGTTGCTCTAGGCCTATAGGGCCGTACCATTCTGGGTGATCCTTCATGAACTGGTGTACGTTTCGCTTGCTTTGGTACTCGCGGCAAAAAACGCACTCCCTGGCGCTCATTCTTTGCCTCCGTTTTCAGCCAGCCGCGGGCACCACTTTGGCACCAGGCCGGTATAGTCCGCCTTGTGGGCGACCTTTCGCGTCTGCCCGTCGCATCTGCAGTAGATCGTCCAGGGGGCTGCCTTGCGGCTCGCCCCGCTGAGGGAGCTTAGCTTCTGGCCACCTTGTCCAGATTCCCAGCAATGTGGGCAGCTGTTCACGTAGGCATATCTGTCAGCTCTGGTCACCCCTCACACCATTCCCTTCCGCCGTGGTAGGCTGTCGTAAAATGATTCCTGCGGCCATCTCCCCAGAAGAACAGGTATTCGGGCCCGATTACGCCGGCCTCGCCGTTGTGCCACCTCACGATCTCCTGATAGGCCAGCTCGTACAGATCATCCCTGACTGGGTTATCCGGGCTGTAGCCGTGGAACTGCTTGGGAGCGGTGATCACGCCCAAGAGCGTGTCCGGGAAATCATGGCTGTCCACGCGGTTGAACACCACGCAGCACACCGCCTGCTGCTGGATCACGCTGCAGCCGCCGCACTCGCCCTCCAGGCACTGGGCCAGGGCTACGATGTCTGTCTCATCCGGCTCCCACGGCAGCTCCGGCCAGTCCACGATCCGCTGCCCCGCCGCTCGCACGGGTTTACAGGCGAGGATGACGCAGAGCACCATCAGGGCGATCACCAGGATCATCACCAGGGCGCGCACGATTCGGTTAGGTCGCATCTTTTACCTCCTGTCTTCGTCGGCTCCGTCCGCTTATATGCGGCCTCCAGATGCCGGATCACTTCTCCGCCATAGGCGTTGCGCGTCAGCTCCATAAACTCCTCCACCGTTCGGGTTTCTGCGTCCACGTCAATCCCGCGGTCTCGCGCAAACTGAGCGCGGCCCATGTCGCAAGATCCCGTCAGGCGGTGATGCCAGTCGTACAGATCCCGGCATGGGTACGGCACTCCTAACCGGTGTTCGGCTATGAATGCTGAAATCCGTTCTTCCTCCGGCATGTCCTCGAACAGCTTATCTCGGAGCGCAGACATAGCATCAGCCAATGTGCCACCATGGGCGAAATTCCCGTCCTGCTTAACGATGAAGCACGGCGTTGTGGTCAGGTCAGAGTTAACGATCTCGCCTTTTGCCACCTATACAGCTTACAGAATGGGATGTGCGCCCCCATATCCTGCTCCTCGTCATAGTGGGCGCAGTCTGTCCGCTCGTATTTTTCTTCGCAGTTATAGGACAAGAAAAATGGCCTTGCAGGAGTCGGCATCTTAATCAGCTTCTCTATGGCATCGGCGGCTTCGTCGAATAGAACGCCCTTTTTCGTCGCTCCTGTGTGGAGATTCAAACCGCAGTCTCCACACATGGATTTTTCGGCAGCCTCTCTCAGCCGCTTCACAAGCTCGTCATACATCGTCCTGTCCTCCTGCCCGAATCCCGGTAATTCGATAGAAAATATCCGCATCGAATTTTGGGATCTCCAGCACCTTGCGTTTATCATCATCGCTGAGATTCCTCCACATGAGTGCACAGGCGTCCTTGAACGGGATGGATTTCAGGTATCCACCAGTCGTATCATGCTCCGGGTGGGCGGCTTTCTCCTCATCCGTCATGTTCTCGGAATATATCCACCAGTTGTTCTCATAGGCCCAATTCAGGACTTGAATACCGGGGATATATCGTGCCTGTTCGTAGGTCAAGCCGCTCGGTTTTTCAAATAGATCGATTGTCGGCGTAAGCGTAGAGAAGCAGCCGGTGTTCCAGTCCCCGGTGTTCCAGTCCCCGGTGTTCCAGTTCCCGGTGTTCCTGTCCCCGGTGTTCCAGTTCCCGGTGTTCCA
>CAMHDC010000010.1 GCA_946183765.1 uncultured Clostridia bacterium
CCAGACGGTCGGCAACATATGGCGCTCCCTGTTCCTCTGCGGTGCTCCGCATTCTTCCGTCAGTCGCAAGGGGCGGCGTTGAAAAACACATGTATTTATACCATGCGCCCCCGGGTCCTGTCAAGGAAGATGAGACAAAATATATCGTGTTTCCGTACTGTTTCGAAAAGGCGGCGAAAATAATGCGTTTTCGGCCCGCCGGAAGAAGAAAAAATCTGCCGAAAGTCATATTTGCTGTTGACAGACGGACGATGTGTCCCTATAATACATCCAGTGCTTTAAGGCAGGTCCAGCGAGGCCTCCAAGGACGGCGATACTGCGGTATCATAGCGAAAAACGAATCTTTTTTGCGGCTCTCCTTGGATGGGGGAGCCGCTTTTTCGTGAGGCGGATGTCCCCATGTCTGGCCAAAATAAGCCCCCGACAGGGCAGAATTTGGAGGACAACATCCATGTCAAACGAACCCAAGAACCAACACAAAGACGTCGACTACTCCTTTGAACCCGTACCCGGCAAGGCGCGCAAGGGCTTTCTGCCCATGTTCTTCATCATGCTGGGCTTCACCTTCTTCTCCGCCAGCATGTCCGTAGGCGCCAAGCTGGGCAACGGCCTGGATCTGGGCGGCTTCGTATGGGCCGTGCTCATCGGCGGTCTCATCCTGGCGGCCTATACCGGCGCCCTGGGCTACATCGGCAGCGAGTCGGGCCTGTCCTTCGATTTGCTGGCCCGCCGCTCCTTCGGCCGCTTCGGCTCCTACCTGCCCTCCGCCATGATCTCTCTCACCCAGATCGGCTGGTTCGGCGTAGGCGTGGCCATGTTCGCCATCCCCGCCGCCGAGGTGCTCCACGTGAACCCCATCCTGCTGGTCATCCTTGGCGGCGTGTGCATGACCGCCTCCGCCTACTTCGGCATCAAGGGCATGGAGATCATCAGCTACATCTCCGTGCCGCTGATCGCGATCCTGGGCATCTACTCCATGATCGCTGCCACCCGGCAGGGCGGCGGTCTCAACGCCATCTTCGCCCAGAACGCCGGCTCCCTGACCCTGTTCTCCGGCGTCGGTCTGGTCATCGGCTCCTTCGTGTCCGGCGGCACCGCCACGCCCAACTTCACCCGGTTCTCCCGGACCAATAGGATCGCCGTCATCACCACCGTCATCGCCTTCTTCATCGGCAACACCCTCATGTTCGCCTTCGGCGCGGTGGGCGGCGCCTTCACCGAGATGGACGACATCTTCTACGTCATGATCGCCCAGGGGCTTACCGTCCCCGCCCTCATCGTCTTGGGCGCCAACATCTGGACCACCAACGACAACGCCCTCTACACCGGCGGATTGGGCCTGGCTAACATCACCGGCGTGCGCAAGCGCCCCATGGTCATCGTCAGCGGCATCATCGGCACCGTGGCCGCCATCTGGCTCTACAACAACTTCATCGGCTGGCTCAACTTCCTCAACGCCACCCTGCCCCCCATCGGCGCCATCATCATCCTGGACTACTTCCTGAACCGGGAGAAGTATCGGGGTGAGGATCAGCAGAAGGTGTCCGTCAACTGGGGCGCCGTTCTGGGCGTGGTCGCCGGCGCGCTGGTGGGCAACTTCGTAAAATGGGGCATCGCCTCCGTGAACGCCATGGCGGTGGCCTGCGTCTGCTATCTCGTCTACACCAAGGTCCTGAAGAAGTAAAAACACCGACTGCATAAAAGGAGAACGACCATGCTGTACACCAACGCGCGCATCGAAAACGCTCTGAAGACCCAGGATATCCGGGTGGAGAACGGCCTCATCACCGCCATCGAGGACAAGCTCTCTCCCCTGCCCGCAGAGGCGGTCGAGGACCTGGGCGGAAAGCTGGTTCTGCCTCCCTTCGTGGAACCTCACGTCCATCTGGACACCACCCTGACGGCGGGAGACCCG
Organism: uncultured Clostridia bacterium; assembly: GCA_946183765.1. Lineage (GTDB taxonomy): Bacteria > Bacillota > Clostridia > Christensenellales > CAG-138 > RUG472. The sequence continues at coordinate 1,916 of CAMHDC010000010.1, forward strand.
GTGTGGAATATGTCGGGAACCCTGTTCGAAGGCATCGAATGCTGGGCCAAACGGAAGGAAAAGCTCAGCGCCGCGGACGTGAAGGAGCGGGTCCGCCGGGCGGTGCGGCTCTATGCCGCCAACGGCGTCCAGTTCATCCGCACCCACGTGGACGTCACCGACCCCAGTCTGGTGGCTCTCAAAGCCATCCTGGAGGTGCGGGAGGAGCTGCGCGGCTTGGCCGACATCCAGGTGGTGGCCTTTCCCCAGGAAGGGATTTTGAGCTTCCCCAACGGAAAGGGGCTCATGGAGGAAGCGGTGAAGCTGGGCGCGGACGCCGTGGGCGCCATCCCCCACTTCGAATTCACACGGGAATACGCCGTAGAATCTCTGAACTACGCCTGTGAGCTGGCGGCCCGGCACGGCCTGCTGATGGACGTGCATTGTGACGAGACCGACGACGACCAGTCCCGCGGATTGGAAACCCTGGCCACCCGGGCCCTGGAGCTGGGTCTCAAGGACAGGGTCACCGCCTCTCACACCTGCGCCATGCATTCCTACAACAACGCTTACGTGCTCAAGCTCATGCGGCTTTTGAAGATGAGCGAGATCAACTTCGTGGCCAACCCGCTGGTGAACACCCATCTGGAGGGCCGCGTGGACACATACCCCAAGCGCCGGGGCGTGACCCGGGTCAAGGAGCTGACCGCCGCCGGTATCAACGTGGCCTTCGGCAACGACGATCTCTTCGACCCCTGGTATCCCATGGGCTGCGGCACCATGCGGGACACGGTGTATCTGGGCCTGCACGTGACCCAGATGATGGGCCGGGAGGACATTCTGAACAGCTATCGCTTCGTGACGACCAACGCCGCTCGGGTCCTGCACCTGGGCGACAGCTATGGCTTGAAGGCGGGCAACCCCGCCAGCTTCGTGGTCATGGACGCCGGCGATTACTATGAAGCCCTGACCAACAACGCCCCTGTGATCCTCTCCGTCCGCAAAGGCAAGATCGTCGCCCGCACCTGCCCCGCCCGCCGGGAAGTGCTGGGCTGAGCCGATCCCGACCAAATAAAGCAGGACCGCTGCCTCAAAGCAGCGGTCCTTTCTTGTCGTTTACCGGGTACTCACTCCGCCGGATAGGCGATCAATGAAGCTGCCTCCAGCACGTTCCGAATGGGCGTGAGTTTCAATCCGGGCAGGTCCGTTCTGACCCCCTCCGGCACGAGCACGTTGGTGTACCCCAGGCGCAGGCACTCCTTCAGGCGGGCGTTCATCTGGCCCACCGTCCGCACGTCGCCGGTGAGGCCCACCTCGCCGATGGCCGCCGTATGGGGCGGCACGGGCTTGTCGTAGCAGGCGGAAGCGATGCAGAGGACCGCCCCCAGATCCGCCCCCCGATCCTGGAGCCGCAGGCTCCCCGCCACGGAAAGATAGGCGTCCTTGTCCGACAGCCGGAGGCCCGCCCGGCGCTCCAGCACCGCCAGGAGCATGTTGAACCTGGGCACGTCCATCCCCACAGCGGTCCTTCGAGGCGCGCCGTACACCGACGGGCACAGCAGGGCCTGGATCTCGGCCAGCAGGGGCCTCGACCCCTCCAGCACGCAGCTCACCGCGCAGCCGGGGGCCGTCCGGGCGGCGGACAGAAACAGGCCGCTGGGGTCCGGCACGGGCGTCATGCCCTTGTCCGTCATTTCAAAAACGCCCAGCTCGTTGGTGGAGCCGAACCGGTTCTTCTCGGAGCGCAGGAGCCGCAGGCCTTCCTGTCGGTCGCCCTCGAAGTAGAGCACCGTATCCACGATGTGCTCCAGCACCTTGGGCCCGGCCAGGGCCCCCTCCTTGGTCACGTGGCCCACCAGGAACACCGGCGTGCCCGTTTCTTTAGCGAAGCGGGTGAATTTGGCCGCGGAGCCCCGTATCTGGGTGACGCTGCCGGGGGACGAGGGCGCGTCCTCGGTGAACATGGTCTGGATAGAGTCCACGATCAGGAAGGATACCTTCCGCCCCTCCGCCTCGGCCAGGATGGATTCTACGGAGTTTTCGCACAGCAGCAGCACCTCCCCGCCGAGGCCCAGCCGATCCGCCCGCAGGCGGATCTGGTGCCGGCTCTCCTCCCCGGAGGCGTAGAGCACCGGGCCCACATGGGAAAGATGGTCGGCGCACTGCAACAGGAGCGTGGACTTGCCGATGCCGGGGCTGCCGCCGATGAGCACGGTCATGCCCGAAGTGAGCCCGCCGCCCAGCACCCGATCCAGCTCGCCGATGCCCGTGGAAGTCCGCTGCCCCGCCTGGGCGGCCACCTCCTTGAGGGGCACGGCTTTGGAGGGGGCGGCAGGCGCCTTCAGGCTCACCCGCTCCTCCTCCACGATGGTGTTCCAGCTGCCGCACTGGGGGCAGCGGCCCAGCCAGCGAGGGGTCTCGTAGCCGCATTCCCCGCAGACGAAAACGCTCTTTTGCTTCATGGCTCCTCCGTTTCGGTCAGGTCCGCCGAAAAGTCATTCAGATGCATATACTCGATGATGTCCCGATCCCGCCAGGTCACGTCCATCCACACGGCAAAATCCCCGCCGCCTCCCAGGAACATGGCGCTTTCGCTGGGCCGGGTCAGGCAGAAGGTGGCCCCATCGTCCAGGAAGTAGACGTAGGTCCTGTCCAGCGTCCCATAGACCAAGGCGCCGTCGGCCAGGGCGAAGTCCGCCGCCCCGTGAGCCGCCGTGATCAGCTCCCCTTTCTCGTCCACATAGACGAGGGTGCTGTCCTCCCCGTGGAAGCCGGTGAGGAAGGCGGTGATCCGCCCGTCGGTCTTGGGGTCGTGGACGGTGCTGCCGAAGTGGTCTACCCGGCTCTCGCCGGTGGAGAGGTCCAGCGTCTTCAGCGTGCCGGGGCCGGTGACGTAAACCAGCTTTCCGCCGCCCGCCGAGACGGCGGAGACCCCCGCGTCCGTGTTTTCGAAGATCTCCAGCGTCACCGCTTCGCCGGTCTTAAGATCGCAGCCGAACAGCTTGTCCCGGCTGGTGCCCGTGCGCTCGATCCAGAAGACGGTGTCCTCCCACAGGGCCAGGACGGGCAGACCCATGTGGACGGTCTTCAAAATGCGGTTCTCCCCGCTTTCCCGGTCGTAGGCGCGGATCTGACCGCCGCCGGAGCCGAGGGCGTCCAGATACACGATCCATCGCTCGTTCATTTGGGGATGGCGAATGGATTTATAGGCAAGATCCAGCCGCTGATAGACGGCGTGCCGGGTTTTCGTATCATACAGGATGGCGCGGGTGAAGGCGGCGGTGCCGTCGGAGGTGTAGTTACCCACCACGAAAAGGATGGTGTCCCCGTATACAGTGAAGTCCCCGGCGTACTGGTATTCGGGAATCAAGATCTCGTGCTGGACCCGGCCGAGGTCCACCCCGTAGATGGTGCGCTCGGTGCCAGGCACGGGCGTGGGGCTGGGCTCGGGCGTAGGCGCAGGGGACGGGCTGGGCGCGGGCGTGCCGAACCCAAGGCAGCTCAGGTCCGCCGGACGGTCCGGAACGTCCCGCAGCACGGGCCAGCCGAAGCACACAAAAGTATAGAGGCCGCCGCCCAGCAGTGCCACGGCCAGCAGCGCCTGCAGCACGGGCCCCAGGCGGGTACCCCGAAGGGGCAGCGGCCGCCGGTGTTTCTTCGGTTGTTGTTCCCGTTTGTCCATACAGGGTTATTTTACCCTTTTCTGCTGTGCAGGTCAACAGCCTGCCAGCGGTTTTCGGCGCTGTCGAATCTTTTGGAAAATGCAGGAAAAGATGCAGATTTACAGTTGCCACCCTGTCAATGCTGTGGTATACTGTACGTGTTTCAATGTAATTTCATATTTTCAGGGAGGGATCTATGTTCAGCGGATCAGGCATTATCCGAATCTATGCCGGCCAGGCCGGTCGTCCCTTTGCCAAGCGCATGTGCGCTTACCTGGGGGCTCAGATGGGCGACTCCGAAACCATCATGTTCTCCGAGGGCAACCTGTTCGTGCGCATCAACGAATCCATCCGGGACAAGGACGTGTTCCTGGTCCAGCCCATTGCCCGCCATCCCAACGACGAATTCACCGAGTTGCTGTTCTGGATCGACGCCTTCAAGCGCTCCTCCGCCAACTCCGTCACCGCGATCATCCCTTACTTCTCCTACGCCAAGGGCGACAAGATGGACGAGCCCCGGGTGTCCATCCGGGCCCGGGTCTGCGCGGACTGCATCGAGGCCGCGGGCGTGGACAGGGTCATCTTCATGGACCTGCACGCCGCCCAGATCCAGGGCTTCTTCAAGAAGCCGGTGGACCATCTGCGGGCCGAGCCCCTGCTCACCGAGTACGTGAAGCGGACGGGCATCGTGGACGAAAATTTGGTGGTGGTCTCCCCCGATGCCGGCTCCGCCAAGCGGTCCCGTGACTTTGCCAAGCAGATCGGTTGCCCCGTGGCCATCGGCGACAAGACCCGCACCGACCACACGGAGAACGCTAAGGTCCTGGAGGTCATCGGCGACGTGGAGGGCAAGAACTGTCTGGTGGTGGACGACTTCTCCATCTCCGGCGGCACCATGATCGACATCGCCCGGGGCCTGAAGGAGAAGGGCGCCAAGCGCATCTTCGGCGCGCTGTCCCACAACTGCATGAACGAAAAGGCCCTGAATCGCTTCGACGAAAGCCCCTACGAGTTCATCGTCACCACGGACACGGTGGAATGTCCCGAAGCCCGCAAGCACCCCAAGATCAAGATCATCTCCGCCGCGCCCATGTTCGCCCAGGCCGTGAAGATCATCCACGACAAGGCCCCCATGAGCACCCTCTTCGACCAGCGCATCAGCAAGCGCATGCTGGACATGTCCTTCGCCGAGCAGCTGACACTGCTGGGGGACTGAGGCAAAGATTGCTGACAGAAACTGGCGTCGCAAGGCGCCAGTTTTTTTGTCTTTGGCACCCCTTCCGTCTTTTGCCTGCGGCAAAAGCCACCTCCCCCATGCTTCGCACAGGGGAGGCTTTTGGCAGTGCGATGCCTCCCCTGTCCTTCAAATGCAGGATGGGGGAGGTGTCACGAAGTGACGGAAGGGGCTTCAGCGAGGCCGCAGGCCTCCTTTTTGTCATCCTGAGCGAGGCCGCAGGCCGAGTCGAAGGATCTCTGAACGATGCTGGACATAGCGAGCTGCTTGTCCCAGTCACAAGCTTTGGCGTTCAGAGGTCCCTCCGCTCGGTCGCTCAAGCATCTATTTTGGTATGTTACCTGCGTTTTCGCTCCCTCGGTCGGGATGACATATTGTATTGTCCAAGCTCAGGCAAAGGAAAACTGTTTTGAGACCGCCCCTTTTTTTCTTCGTCCTGTCCTGATACGGGATTGTGTTTTGCCGTTCGACATGATATACTTTTTTCAGCAAAACATCGGGAGGGAAGTATGAAAAAAACGTTCTTTATCATGGGTATGGCCGTCAGTCTCGTGATCGTGCTGCTGGGTCTGCTGGTGGTCACCGGTGCCTTTGGCGGCAGCCCCAGCTCCGCTTCCAGCGCGCCGTACAGCTACAGCTCCGGCTACGCCTCCTTCGGCGGAGACGCCTACACCTATATGTCCAACAACGCCCAGGAGGCCGCCTCGGCCGCCCGCACCGTGGCCAACAACCAGCGGTATATTTTCGATATCATCCAGACGGCCTCCGGCATCCTGCTGATGGCCCTCGGTCTGCTGGGCTTCTGCCACTTCGGCGCCATGAAGGCCAGCGCGGAGGCCGCTCTCGCCACTGCCGCCGCCCCCGCTGCGCCGGCGCCTGTTGCGGAAGCGCCGGCCCCGGAAGAGCTGCCCGACATCTGAGGAGAGGTACATGAGCGAACGCTATACGAAACTCTTTTCCCTGCCCCCGGACCTATACGCCGAGGATTCGCCCCTGATCGTCTCGGCGGGGAACCTGCTGAAGGACAACCAGACTGGCCAGGTGCTGGTGCAGCTGAAGTTTCAAAACATCGGCGACAGACAGATTCGCGCGCTGAAGATTTCGCTGTCCGCCTTCGATTCCTTCGGCACAGCCCTGGAGGGCGTGCCCGCCCATCAGTATTTAGATCTATGCGCAGAGCGAGACCAGTTCTTTGGTTCAAAAACCGCCATCCCTCTGCCCAGTCCTGAAACCAGGTCCTTCATCTGCCGGTGTCTTTGCGCCGTATTTAACGACGGTTCCGCCTGGACCGCCTCCGAGGAAGCCTGGGTGCCTCTAGCACAGCAACCGACGCTGGAGCAGACCCTCGGCGCGGATCTTACCGCCCAATACCGGCGGGACGTGGGCAATGCCGCCATATTCCAGTTGCTCCACGACAGGGACCTGTGGCGCTGCGTCTGCGGAGCTGTCAACCAAAACGCTGAAAGCTCCTGCCACACCTGTCGTCTGGAACGTGACATCCTAGAAGCAGCTCTCGATCCTTCCCTGCTGCGCGATCACGCAGAAGCCTATGCCCGGGAACAGGCATCTCTGTTTGCCAAACGCCAGGAGGAGGAAACGAAACGGCGAGCGAGGGCCAAAAAGCGGGTGATCATCCTCCTGCTTACTTTTTTGCTGCTGACAGCTGCTCTTGCGGGGACGTATCTGGGTACATATTTCGGCGCCCTCAAAGCCGTTGCCCAAGGAAACACTGAAAAAGCCGCTTCCCTGCTGCTGGCAAAAAACCTAACAAACAAGCATGATCCGGAACTCATTTCATATCTTCAGGCGGCAGATCTGCAGAAGAATGGCCGCAACATGGAAGCTTCGGATGCGTTTGCCGCTCTGGGCGACTATAGAGACAGCGCATGGCGTTCTCAGCAGATGAAGTCTGCGTATGCCGAAGAAGCGTTCTCCAACAAGGAGTACGATCTGGCGATCCGGCTGTTCGACGAATTGACGCAGGCGGGGTATGCCAACGCAGAACAGCGAAAAGCGGATGCGACCTTTCTGAAGGCGGAATCCCTGCTGAACAATTCTAACTTCGATGCAGCCATAGAGCTGTTCCACAGTCTGGCAGAGCTTGCCTATCCTAACGCAGTCCAAAAGGAGCTGGACGCGGAATATGCAAAGGCCATGGATCTTTTCGCCACGAAAAACTATGCCGAAGCTATAACGAGGTTGGAGTCTCTAGTTAAGAAGAATTATCCGGAGGCGGAGGATGAATTGTTAGCCATCCGTTATGAATATGCACAATCCGCCCTTTCTGAAAATGATACCTCCACAGCAGAGGCGCAGCTCATCATTCTTGCGCGCCATGATTTCAAGGACTCGAAAGACTTGCTGTGCGATGTTCGATACGACAATGCTATGGCTAAAGCTAAAAAGGGGGAGTATAAGCAAGCGATTACGATCTTGAACGATCTGTCCCGCAACAATTATTCAAAGGCTGATACGGCCTTAAAGCAGATTTACACCAAGCTGACGGAACAGGCTGACGATAATATGCTTGACAAAGCCCTCGTCTTTTGGAAGGATACGTATGCAAAGACGAAATCTGACAGCGATTATTTGCTTCTGCTGCTGGCTATACACAACCGTATCTCCAACATCGCCTACACAACCAAGACATCTTATTCCGGGAAAGACTCCCCCTGGGTGTTGAGCACCTATTTTGACGGCGGCAGTTTAGAGCAGTTCTATACTGCACTGAAAGCTTCTCCCTATTCCTCAAAGTGCTCCGACCAGTGTTACGACGAGATGCGCCTATGCGGCACTTGGAACGGCAGCGGTTACTATTTCACTTTGCAGGACAACGGCAGCGGTCACATCACTTACAACTTGCCCTGGTTCGACTTTGGGGATTATTATGAACTATTCGATCATAAGATTACCCTTTATACAAAGGATGGCAAAAGCAGCAAGGATCTGTTCCGTTTTACCTTTGTTTCCGATACGGAAATGAAAGTGTATTGCTATAAAGACGGCAAAACCTACAATCTGAAAAAGCAAGGCTAAAACTCGCATCATCGCGAAGGAGGGACGTGAAGCCCCTCTTTTTTTCGTGTTTCCCTTGCATAGAATTATGAATATGCAGAGAAATGTATGAATTTACATTGGGGTTTTCGGTTGAATTCCGGAGAAAAAGTTGATATGATTTATGTATGAAAAAGCTTTGGACCATATTTATAGGGATGCTGCTGCTCATGGGCTGCGGCCATACGGCCGCGCCGGTCGGCGAGGCTGCGCCGGAGACGGCGGCCCCTGCGGCGGTGACCGCCGCGCCCACAGCCCAGGCGGAGCAGCAGATCAGCATCGGCGTAACCGTGACGGAAACAGCCGTGCCTACGCCGGCGCCCACCCCCGCGCCAACCCCTACGCCGGAGCCAACGCCCGTTCCTACACCCGTTCCCACCCCCTTCTCCCTGGTGCTGATTCCGGACACCCAGTACCTGGCCTACAGCAAGCCGGAGGTGTTCCCCCTGCTGCGGGACTGGATCGAAGGACATCGGCAAAGCGATACCATTTTGGGCATCCTTCATACCGGCGACATCACGGACAACGGCTATAAGGAATGGCAATGGGACAACTTCGCCCCCCTGCTGGAGGCGGTCCACGACGATCTTTTCTTCTTCCCGGTGGCGGGAAACCACGATCTTGGCACGGAAGCCAAGAATTACTACGCCTATCTTAAGCGGCCCTTCCTGGACGAATATCCCGAGGAACAGAAGTTCGAGGGCGGGAAGATGCTCTATCGGATCCTGTCCGCCGGAGGCGAGGATCTGCTGCTGCTGGGGGTAGGGTGGGATTCCTACCAGTCCGCCACCGCCCAGCGCTGGATCGACCAGGTGCTGAACGATCACGAAGGCATGCCCTGCATCCTGGTTACCCATGGGTTTCTGTTGAGCAACGGCACCTACATCCCTGCGGTGGAACGGCTGATCGCCAGTCATCCCGCCATCCGGCTGGTAATTTGCGGTCACGCCCGGGACTACCAGACCCGGGTCTTCTCCTATGACGACGGCGGGGACGGGATCATCGACCGGGACGTGAACGTGCTCATGCTGAACATGCAAGCCAAGGCGGACTACGCCTTCCGGCTGCTGACCTTCGATCCCGTCACCCACAGCGTGACCGTAAAGACGCTGACGCCCAGCGGAGAGCCTGCCGCCGATATTCCCGGTGCGGGGCCCATCAGCTTTGTCCTGGAAAACGCCTACTAACGGAATGCCCTCATGTAGGGAGAAAGCGACCTGTATGAAAAAGTTTTTATCCCTTCTGCTCCTGCTGCTCCTCCTGGGCTGTGCCGGGACGACTGCTGCACCGACGGCGGAGATTGCACCCACCGCCGCGCCCAAGGCGGCCCAGCAGATTACCATCGGCGTCGCGCCTACTTCCGCGCCCACGGCCACACCGGAGCCTACGCCCACGCCTACGGCCACGCCGGAGCCCACGCCTACGCCCACACCTACGCCGACCCCCACGCCCACGCCTCAGCCGCTGCTGTTCACTCCGTCGGAGGAGATGCCTCTGCCTACCATGGGCACCCAGGTGCAGCGGGGCCAGTATTTCTGGATCGACGGCACCGTCACCGGTTCCCAGCCCATCGTTCTGGTGCGGGCGGAGATCGTCAGCAGCAAGGGCGCTGTGGTCCAGGAAGGCGAGCAGCGGTATGCTCCGGAGGACAACGTGCTCTCCTGCCGGCTGGTGGACGAGACCTTTTCCAAGGACGTCGACTGCGTGGCGGAGCAGCTGAAATTTCATAAGCTTTCCAACGGCACCTACACCCTGCGCATTCTGGGCCAGGACGTGGGCAGCGAAGCGAAGGTTTTAGCCGAGACCCAGTTTAAGGTGACCAATGAGGGCTGGATTCAATTACAGCCCAACAACCTCCGGCTCAACTACACCACCATTCTCAACTTCTTCGGGTCCCCGGAGCGGTTCATGTTCAAATACAAGCTCCAGAGCGGCTCCCACCGGATCACCGTGGATCCCGCCTGGGAGAAGCAGTACGTGAGCAGCGCCACCTGCCTCAACGGCAAGAAATGGACCTGCCACGTGGACGCCGTGCCCTACTTCGAGGCGGCCTGCCGGTACATGGAGAATACCTACATCCACCTCACCGGTGACAAGCTGGACACGGGGGCTGTGCGCCTCAGCGATCTGGTGTCCAAGATGAACGGGACCATGGTCCGGCGGTTCACCAACTCCGGCGATTTCATCAGCCATCACTCCTTCGGCACGGCGGTGGACATCAATGCCAGCTTCCCCAGCAACAAGGATAACGGCACCAACCGGGAACGGATTTACGGCGAAGTGCAGAAGGTGACCTACAACGGCATCGTCACCGTAAAGGGGAAACAATGCTACGACTTCACCTACGCCGGCACCGTCCGGGGCGGCGGCGTGAAGAACATCCCGGAGCCCCTGACCAACTATTTCCTCTATGAGCTGGCGTTCTTCCGGGCCGGGTTCTCCTGGGGCGTCTACTACCCTCATAAGTCCGACGCCATGCACTTCACCCTCTCCGAGCTGTCCCCGGAGCTGTTTACCGACGGGCCCTACGCCATGCGGAAGGTGTTCACCTATATCGAAGACCTGCCGGAGGCCGAAAGCACCGAAACGCCCGCATAAAAAGGACTTATCCAGGTTCCCCGCGGCTCGCAAGCCGACGCATAGAATAAATGAAAAAAAGGAGCAACACTCTATCATGGAATCTCCCATCAGCGTTCGTTCCGAAGTCGGAAAGCTTAAAACCGTACTGCTGCACCGCCCCGGTGTGGAGCTGGAAAACCTGATGCCCGACTACCTGTCCCATCAGCTGTTCGACGATATCCCGTACCTGGTCTACGCCCAGCAGGAACACGACACCTTCGCCTGCATCCTTCGGCAATGCGGCGTGAACGTGATGTATCTGAAGGATCTGCTGTGCGAGGCGGTGAACCGGTGCGGCGTCCGGGAACAGCTGGTGAACGACTACGTGCGGGAGGCCCACCTCTACGGCTCCTACATGCAGGAGGCGGTGAAGGAGTATCTGCTGGCCCTGCCCACGGACAAGCTGTTCGACGCCATGGCCGGCGGCGTGCGCAAGAGCCAGATCCCCAAGCTCACCAAGTACCATCTGGTGGACTACGCCCAGGAGGACTTCCCCTTCTACGCCGAGTCCATGCCCAACCTGTACTTCACCCGGGACCCCTTCGCCTGCCTGGGCAACGGGGTCATCATCTCCCACATGGCCAACGAGATCCGGCAGCGGGAGACCCTGTTCGCGGACTATATCTTCCGCTATCACCCCATCTTCAAGAACGTGCCCCACTGGTACGAGCGGAGCAACGCCTGGTCCATCGAGGGGGGCGACGTGCTGGTGCTGAACGAGAGGACCATCGCCATCGGCATGAGCGAGCGCACCAGCCCCCAGGCCGTGGAGGACATGGCCGAGAACGTGCTGGCGGCGAACATGGGCGTGGAGCGGGTGCTGGCCATCGACCTGCCCAAGTTCCGCACGTTCATGCATCTCGACACGGTCATGACCATGGTGGACGTGGACAAGTTCGTGGTACACCCCAACATCCAGCGGTCCATGCGCTCCTTCCTGCTGACCCGGGGCGACGGGAAGCGGAAGCTGAACATCCGGGAGACGGGCCTGCCCATCGACGAGGCGCTGCGGGAGGTCATGGACCTCGACAAAATCACCCTGATCCGCTGCGGCGGGGCCAGCACCATCGATGCAGCCCGGGAGCAGTGGAACGACGGCGCCAACACCCTGGCCGTGGCCCCCGGGGAGGTCATCACCTACATCCGGAACCACGTGACCAACAGCATCCTCCGGGATCACGGCATCACCGTCCACGAGATCCCCTCCTCCGAGCTCTCCCGGGGCCGGGGCGGCCCCCGGTGCATGAGCATGCCCCTGGTGCGGGACGGGATTTGAGGCTTCTTTTTGCCGCTTTTTCTCTTCCGTGAAGAGGAAAAAGCGGCGGAAAAAGAGAAGCACATAGGGGATAATAGAATAGCACCGCAACCTGTGTTTGCCGGATAAAGTTCTTTGGGATGCACCCTTTCTTACAAGAAAGGGTGCATTGCTTTTGATCGCTCCTTATTTGTTTTCCGGGATAAGGTTCAAGAGGTCGTCGGTGTTGGCCACGTTGGTGTAGGCTTCCGGCACGTCGCCCACGATGACGTTCTCCGCCACAGGGGCCTGGGTGGAGACGGTGACGGAATAGGAGCGGCCCGGGAGGACGATGCGGACGCTGCCCGTGAGCTCCAGGGTGATCCGGTGCAGGGTCTGGTTGATGCCCGCCGAGCGAAACTCGCTGTGGAAGGACGACTGGACCATGCCCACCGGCGTGAACCGGAAGCTGAGCCGGGGTCCCAGGCCCGCCAGCAAAGGTACGCCGCTCAGGGTACCCAGGGGGACCGACACGCCCTGCTCCCCCAGGTCCATGATCCGCTGCTGGGCCGCCGCCGCGCAGTCCGCCGCCAGCAGGTTCAGCTTTCCCGCGTCCGCCGTCAGCAGGGAGATGTGCCCCTGGTTCGATTCCCGGGCGCTCAACAGCTCCCCGGCGGTCCCGTCGCCCAGCACCTCCAGGATGGCCTCGTTCATGGCTCGGGCTGCCGCGCTCTCCACCCGCGCCGACGCCAGCCCCTCCAGCACCGGCCGCAGGCTCACATTCACGTACCACAGTGCCCCCACCGCCGCCAGCAGGACCGTCGTCAGGCAAAAGAATATCCTGCGTTTTCGTTTCCGCATACAAAAGCCCTCCCGCACAATATATGCGGGAGGGCGCGAAAACAGTCGAAGCTCAGCCAAGCCAGCTGATCTGCTCCACGATGAACATGTTGCACCGGCGGGTCAGCCGGATGTCCTCCTTGGTGAGCAGCAGGGATTCCGTCAGCTCGTCGTTTTCCGGGAGGACGTCCTCGGAGAGGATGCATTTGGCGGACACCGGCAGCAGCATCCGGGAGGAGATGCCCGAGATCAGCCCCGTGCTTTCGGTGGGCCTGTCCAGGGACCGCATGACGCAAAGGAAGGCGTGCTCCACCCCGTTGGACTGGTTCTCCAGGATATAGTTGGTGACGAAGTCGTGCTTCTGCCGCTGGCCGTAGTAGAGCGCCCGGCACCGCTGGGGCTCCGTGAAGGAGGGGATGTCGTAGAACAGGGTCACGG
>CAMHDC010000011.1 GCA_946183765.1 uncultured Clostridia bacterium
AAGGCACGTACGCATACACTTGGGCCGACAACACGGTGACGAACAAGCACACGCCCCTGAAGACGAAGGTCAAGGTGACGAAGGTGTGGGACGACAACGACGACCAGGACGGCGTACGCGACGACTATACGTTTACGGTGCAGCTGTACAAGACCGTGAACGGAACGAAGACGGCAGTGGGCGAATCCGTTGAGGTAGGCATCATGGACGGCTGGTACAAGGAGTGGACCGATCTGCCGGTATATGAAGACGGGAGCAAGATCACGTACTCCGTGGAGGAAACCATTCCTGACGGCGCTCCGTATGAGAAAGAAGGCGACGAGGTGACGCTGGAGGCGAAGAAAGACGACAGCGGCACGATAGAGATCACCAACACGCACACGCCGGAAGTGACGACGATCACGGTGAAGAAGGTATGGAAGGACAAAAAGGACGCTGCAAAGAAGCGGAAAGAAGTTAAGGCGTTGTTCTACCTGCAGCAGACGGTCAACGGAGTATCCACCGAAGTGTATTACGTCGAAGTCGGAAAGAACGATGAATGGACGTATACGTGGTCGAATCTGCCCGTGTATGAGCATGGAGAGCAGATCATCTACAGCGTCAGGGAAGTGCTGGAAGTGTCGAACGGATACAGCGGCGATACCCTCAGCTGGCATGTGGTGCCCAATGACGGCATCATAACGATCACGAACACCCTTCGAGATGAGACGCCGCCGACGGGAGACCATACCAAGATCCTGCTGTGGACCAGCGTGCTGATGATGTCGACGATCGGATGCGGCGGTGCGCTGTGGATCGCCATGAGGAAGAAGAAGGAAGCAGAACAATAAGGACTGAACGACGAATGCGGTGCTGAGAACCGGCACCGCATTCGTTCCATCTGACTATGGAAAAAGGAACAAAACCAAGAAAAACTGTCATATTTCTGACAATCGCAGCGATATTTGCGGTAGTGTCGATCGTTTCCGCGATCATGCTGTATGGAGAGCTGCGGCAGTCGAGGAAGGAAGCGGACACGTTCGCGGAACTGGCGGCCATGCGGCTTCCCACGAAGGAGGGTGAAGCCGCTGCACCGACCGGTGTCCCGAAGGTACCGGCGTTCACGCCTGTACAGGCGGTCCGGACGCCTGATCCGAATGCGCCGGAACCGGACGACACTGTCCCAGCACAGGAAGAGCCTGAAGAGGAGCCGACGGCCGAGCCGGAGCCCGAGCCGACCCCGCTGGCCCGGTATCTGCCGCTGTACGAGCGTAACCACGACTATTTTGGCTGGCTGACCATCCCTGAAACGAAAGTGGACTATCCGGTGATGCACAGCCCGGATCGGCCGCTGCAGTATCTGGAGCACGACTTCGACGGCAAGTTTGCGTACGCGGGGGTGCCGTTTATGGACGGGGAATGCGATCCGGACGGCAACGTCTATCTGATATACGGCCACCGGATGCGGAACGGGTCCATATTCGGGGGATTGGTGGCCTATATGGACAAACGATTCTGGGAGAAGCAGCCGATCATCCATTTCGACACCTTGTACGAGGAACGGACCTATATGGTGATCGTGGCGATGCATGCGCGGGTCCTGGAAAGCGGCGAACAGAACGGGTTTAGGTATTACAATTACACGTCGCTGGACACGGAAGAAGACTTTGACGAGTACATGCGCCAGGCGCATAAACTGGCCATGTACGATACGGGGCTGACGGCTTCGTATGGCGACGAACTGCTGGTGCTGTCCACCTGCGACAACTTTACCCAAGACGGCCGGTTCGTAGTTATTGCCAAACGTATCGCGTAAGGCAACAAACGGAAGCTTGTTTGATAAGAACGGGGGTGATTGCCCTCGTTCTTGACTTTTTACCGGGGCAACGATATGTTCGTTACTTTACATATTATATACTAGCAATTTTCACGTTTGAAAACATGCCGGTTATTATCAGCGAAAAAGCTGCTTGATATACTTAAATGCACATAGAGAGAAAAGAGGAATATTACGTGAAATTGATCCTGCACGACCTTGGGGAGGCGTTCGCTGAGTTGCTGACCCGAAAGTCTGATCATATGATAAATGCCAATGGGAAATACGCACCCTGCCAGGGGTGCTTCAGTTGTTGGACCAAGCATCCGGCGGAGTGTTTCATGAAGGATGAACTTCAACAGGCATGCCGCAGATTGGGCCAGGCAGATGAGTTGATCATCATAACGAAAAACCTGTACGGCGGATACAGTACCCCAGTGAAGAATGTGTTAGACAGGGCCATCGGCACATCGACCCCCTTCAGCACCTACCGGGGCCGGCAGATGCACCATACCCTGCGGTACGGAAGGAAGGGTTTATGGAAGGTGATCGTCTACGGTGACATCACAGAAGATGAGAGGACTACCTTTACTTATTTGGCGGAACGTAACGCTGTCAATGAGGGATATGAACGGTCCGAGGCCGTCTTTCTGGACGACATCGCCCGGCTGGAGGCAGTACTATGAAAACGCTTTTCATCAACGGGAGCCCCAAGAAACGCTTCTGCGCCTCTTCGTATTTCCTTTTCCTGCAGAGGTTGTTCGTGGGTGGAGACAAGGTAACAGAGCATCTGCGCACCAGGGGAGATTATCAGCGTATCCTTGATCAGCTGCCCGGTGCGGACGCGGTGGTCTTCGGTGTGCCCCTATATGTAGATGGTATCCCTTCCCATGTTATGGGGTTCATGGAGGAGATGGAGCGATCCTGCCGGGAAAAGGGCCTGCACCCCAGGGTGTACGCCATCGCTAACAACGGTTTCATCGAGGGCAAACAGAACGAGCCCCTCATGCAGCTGATGGAGAATTTCTGTCGGCGGGCCGGCCTTACCTGGGGCGGCGGGGTAGGCATCGGCGGGGGCGTCATGTTGAATGTAACCCGGATCCTCTATTTCGTACAGGTGGGGATGCTGATACTGAACCTGCTCTTCAACGGGATTAGCACAGGGGACTTCCTCCCTGTAGGACCGCTGCAGAGCTTTCTGAAGAATGTGCTGTGGCTGCTGTACTTAAACCTGGGCGTCCTGTTCTACCTTATCAGGATGGGCAGGGCCGTTCGCAAAAGAGAGGAGGCGGGGAAGCGGTACACCCGTATCCTGGTCCCTTCCTTCATCTTTATCCTCTTCGCCGACGTCTTCTTTATAATTCTTTCGTTCCTTGAAGGCGGGATGTTCAGGGGATGGCTGGCCAAGAAAGTGCCGGACCGCTGAACCTGCTTTTTCTCTTCGACCCCATATCTTGTATACTGACGTTCCAGCAGCATACAAGAGCGCAAAAATATCTCAAAAAAAGTTTGTTTTTTCGCAAAAAAATACTTGCATTTTATAAAAGGATAGAGTATACTTCTGCTGTTCGCGTGCAGACCAGGGGACAACTATGGCCTTCACGTGGGTCCGGGCAGGAGGTTGCCGGCTGCCATCCGGGTAATTTCTGCCGGGCCAACGCTTCAAAACAGACAGAAGCGGGGGCAAAAATAGCGGGCAGGGTGGCTTCCGAATCGAAGAATGTGTGGCCGAAAGGCCGCGCATAAACCAAGAGTTAGGAAACACACGGCCCCGTGTACTGCCCAATCTTAGAAGGAGGAAGAAACAATAACATGGCAAACCAAAGAATCCGCATCAAGTTGAAGGGCTATGAGTACGGTCTCGTAGACGCCAGCGCCGAGAAGATCGTGGAAACCGCCCGCCGGACCGGGGCTCAGGTCTCCGGACCCATCCCCCTGCCCACCGAGAAGGAGGTCGTGACCATCCTGCGTGCTGTCCATAAGTACAAGGATTCCCGCGAGCAGTTCGAGACCCGGACGCACAAGCGTCTCATCGACATCCTGCAGCCCTCCGCCAAGACCGTGGACGCCCTCATGAAGCTGGATCTGCCCGCCGGTGTGGATATCGAGATCAAGCTGTAAGTTTAACGGAGGTATGAACCAATGAAGAAAGCCATTTTGGGCAAGAAGATCGGTATGACGCAGCTCTTCAGGGCTGACGGTACCATGATCCCCGTCACAGTCGTCGAAGCCGGTCCGTGCCCCGTCGTTCAGAAGAAGACCGTAGCCAAGGAAGGCTACGATGCCGTGCAGGTCGGGTTCTGCGAGCTGCGCGAGAAGCTGGCCAACAAGCCCCTCAAGGGCCATTGCGCCAAGGCCGGTCTGAAGGCCATGCGGTATCTGAGAGAGCTCAAGCTCGACGACGCCGCCAGCTACGAAGTCGGCCAGGTCATCACCTGTGACGTGTTCGCCGAGGGCGAGCGCGTGGACGTGACCGGCGTGAGCAAGGGCAAGGGCTTCGAAGGCAACATCAAGCGGTGGAATCAGGCCCGCGGTCGCAAGACCCACGGTTCCCACTCCTACCGGGTGGCCGGTTCTCTGGGTGCCTGCACCTACCCCGGCGAAGTCTTCCGCACCAAGCGCCTGCCCGGCCACATGGGCAGCGAGACCGTCACCGTCCAGAACCTGGAGGTGGCCCGCGTGGATGCCGCTCGGAACCTGCTGCTCATCAAGGGCGCCATCCCCGGCGCCAAGGGCACCATGGTCACCGTGAAGAGCACCGTGAAATAAGGAGGAAAGAAGAAATGCCTAACGTAGCATTGTACGATATTACCGGTAAGGTCATTGGCGATATCGAGCTTTCCGAGAATGTATTTGGTCAGCCCGTCAACGAGCCCGTTCTCCATCAGGTGGTCGTGGCTCACCTCGCCAACTGCCGTCAGGGCACCCAGAGCGCCAAGACCCGCAGTGAAGTTTCCGGCGGCGGCAAGAAGCCCTATCGTCAGAAGGGCACCGGCCGCGCCCGTCAGGGTTCCACCCGCGCCCCCCAGTGGACACACGGCGGCGTGGTGTTCGCGCCCAAACCCCGCGACTACACCCAGAAGGTCAACTTCAAGGTGAAGCGCATCGCTCTCAAGTCCGCCCTTTCCTCTAAGGTCGCCGACAGCGAGCTCATCGTGTTCGACGCGTTGAACATTGAAGCTCCTAAGACCAAGGAAATGGCCAAGGTCCTTAAGGCCGTCGAAGCGGACAAGGCGCTGATCGTGCTCGCCGACAAGGACGAGACCGTGGAGCGGGCAGCCGCCAACATCCCCGGTGTCAAGACCACGTTGGTCGGCACCCTGAACACCTACGAGGTGCTCAAGTATAAGAAACTGATCCTCACCAAGGATTCCGTTGCAAAAATCGAGGAGGTGTACGTCTGATGAAGAGCGCTTATGATATCGTGAAAGCTCCCATCCTCACCGAGAAGAGCTACGATTACATCGCCCACCGGGTCTACACGTTCGAAGTGGCCAAGACGGCGAACAAGATCGAGATCGCCAAGGCCGTGGAAGAGATCTTCGGCGTGAAAGTCCAGAGCGTGCACACCGTGAACAAGCTGGGCAAGATCAAGCGGCAGGGCCGGTATGAAGGCCGTCGTCCTTCCACCAAGAAGGCCTATGTGAAGCTGACGAATGAGTCCAAGGGCATCGAGCTCTTCGACGGCATCGCCCAGTAAGGAGGAAGAAAATGGCTATTCGCAAGATTAACCCCACCACTCCGGGCCAGCGCGGCATGACCGTCTCCGCTTTCGAGGAGATCACCCGCACCACCCCCGAAAAGTCTCTGACCACCGATATGCGCAAGCGGGCCGGCAGGAACTTCTCCGGCCGCATCACCGTCCGGCATCAGGGCGGCGGCGCCAAGCGCAAGTACCGCATCATCGACTTCAAGCGCAACAAGGACGACGTGCCCGGCAAAGTCTTCTCCATCGAGTACGACCCCAACCGTTCCGCCAACATCGCCCTGATCCATTACGCCGACGGCGAGAAGCGCTACATCATCGCGCCCCTCGGCCTGAAGGTTGGCGACCAGATCGTCTCCGGCGCGGCTGCCGATATCAAGATCGGCAACACCCTGCCTCTGGAGAACATCCCCGTGGGCACCATGATCCACTGCGTGGAGCTGGTCCCCGGCAAGGGCGCTCAGCTCGTTCGGTCCGCCGGCAACGCGGCCCAGCTCATCGCCAAAGAGAACGGCTTCGGCCAGGTTCGTCTTCCCAGCGGTGAGGTCCGCCTGATCCCCCTGAAGGCTCGGGCGACCATCGGCCAGGTCGGCAACGTGGACTTCCAGAACATCATGATCGGCAAGGCCGGCCGGACCCGTCACATGGGCATCCGTCCCACCGTCCGCGGCTCCGTCATGAACCCCAACGACCACCCCCACGGCGGCGGCGAGGGCAAGAGCCCCATCGGCCGGCCCGGTCCTGTGACTCCCTGGGGCAAGCCCGCGCTGGGTTATAAGACTCGGAAGACCAAGAACAAGAGCAACAAGTACATCGTGCGCCGCAGGAACGGCGGTAAGTAACGGGAAGGAGTAAGGATAATGAGCAGATCGGTTAAAAAAGGACCGTTTGTAAGCGACGTTCTCTATGATCGCATTCAGGCGATGAACGAGAGCGGCAAGAAGACCGTTGTTAAGACCTGGTCCCGTTCTTCCACGATCTTCCCCGAGTTCGTCGGCCACACCATCGCGGTCCACGACGGGAAAAAGCACGTTCCGGTGTACGTCACCGAGGAAATGGTCGGGCACAAGCTGGGCGAGTTCGCCCCCACCCGCACCTTCCGTGGCCACAGGGGCTCTGAGAAGTCCACTGGCGCGAAGTAAGGAGGAAAGTTATGGCAACGAGAAGCAAAACCAAAACCGCCTATCGTCATGAGCACGCTGACAAGCGGCCCCATGCCACGGCAAGATACATCCGCATCGCTACCCGCAAGTGCACCATCGTGGCGGACTTGATCCGGGGCAAGAGCGTGAAGGAGGCCCAGGCCATCCTGACCTACTGCCCGAAAGCGGCTGCGGCGCCCATGCTGAAGGTCCTCAACTCCGCCGTCGCCAACGCGGAGAACAACCTGGAGCTCAACCGTGACGATCTCTTCGTGGCCGAAGCCTTCGCCAACCAGGGTCCCACCCTGAAGCGCTTCCGCCCCCGGGCTCGCGGCTCCGCCTCTTCCATTCTGAAGCGGACCAGCCATCTCACGGTGATTCTTGATCAGCAGGCCAAGTAAGGAGGAAAGAACATGGGTCAGAAAGTTAATCCCAACGGTTTCCGCATCGGCGTCATTCGCGACTGGAACACCCGTTGGTACGCTCCGAAAAAGGACTTTGCGGATTTCCTCGTGGAGGATCACAAGATCCGTGAGTTTGTGAAGAAGAAGTACTACGCGGCCAACATCTCCCGCATCGGGATCGATCGGGCCGCCGGCAAGATCTCCGTGAGCATCTTCACCGCCCGTCCGGGCATGCTCATCGGCAAGGGCGGCGCCGGGATCGACGCCATCAAGGCCGACATCGCCAGCGAGATCGGCAAGCCCGTCAACGTGAACATCATGGAGATCCGGGATCCCGACGCCGACGCTCAGCTGGTCGCGGAGAACATCGCCGCTCAGCTCGAGAAGCGCATCAGCTTCCGGCGGGCCATGAAGCAGGCCATGCAGCGCGCCATGCAGCGCCCCGGCGTGAAGGGCATCAAGCTCAGCTGCGCCGGCCGTCTCGGCGGCGCCGAGATCGCTCGCAGCGAAGGATACCATGACGGTTCCATCCCCCTGCAGACCATGCGCGCGGACATCCACTACGGGTTCGCGGAAGCCCACACCACCTACGGCCGGATCGGCTGCAAGGTTTGGATCTACAAGGGCGAAGTGCTTGGCAAGGCCAAGCGCAAGGAAGGAGGCAGATAACCATGTTGATGCCGAAGAGAGTGAAGCACCGCAGGGTGTTCCGCGGCAGAATGAAGGGCACCGCCCATCGTGGCAACACCATCAGCTACGGCGAATACGGCCTGGTAGCTTTGGAGCCCTCCTGGATCACCAGCACCCAGATCGAGGCCGCTCGTGTGGCCATGACCCGTTTCACCAAGCGTGGCGGTCAGGTCTGGATCAAGATCTTCCCGGATAAGCCCGTTACCGAAAAGCCCGCCGAGACCCGCATGGGTTCCGGCAAAGGTTCCCCTGAATACTGGGTGGCCGTGGTCAAGCCCGGCCGCGTCATGTTCGAGATCGCAGGCGTGGAAGAAAGCGTCGCCAAGGAAGCCCTTCGTCTTGCCGGGCATAAGCTGCCCATCCGCTGCAAGATCGTGAAGAAGGCAGAGGCTCAGGAAGGAGCAGAAGCATGAAGGCTGAAGAATTGAGAAAAATGTCTGTTGCTGAGCTGGAAAAGCAGGAGAAGGACCTCAAAGCCGAGCTGTTCAACCTCCGCTTCCAGACCGTGACCGGTCAGATCAGCAACCCCAGCCGCATCGGCGCTTGCAAGAAGGACATCGCACGGATCAAGACCATTCTCCGGCAGCGTGAGCTGACTGGCAGTGCCGAGTGAGGAGGAAGTAAGAAATGGAACAGGTAATTAGAGGTTATCGCAAGACCCGCACCGGCGTCGTTGTCAGCGATAAGATGGATAAGACGGTGGTCGTCGCCATCTCCACCAAGGTCCGCCATCCCCTGTACGGCAAGATGGTCAACCGGACCCGTAAGTTCAAGGCCCACGACGAGGAGAACCAGTGCGGCATCGGCGATACCGTCCGCATCATGGAAACTCGCCCGATCTCCAAGGATAAGCGCTGGCGCGTGGTGGAGATCATCGAGAAGGCCAAGTAAGGGGAGGTAAGTATGATTCAGCCTCAAACCAGATTGAAGGTAGCCGACAACTCCGGCGCCAAAGAGATCATGTGCATCCGGGTCCTGGGCGGATCCTCCCGCAAGTTCGCGGGCATCGGCGATGTGATCGTCGCCTCCGTCAAGACCGCCACCCCCGGCGGCACCGTGAAGAAGAAGGACGTGGTCAAGGCCGTGGTCGTTCGGACCGTCGCCGAAACCACCCGTCCCGATGGCAGCCACATCCGCTTCGACGACAATGCGGCCGTCATCATCAACGACGACAAGCAACCCCGCGGCACCCGTATCTTCGGGCCCGTGGCCCGGGAACTGCGTGAGAAGGATTACATGAAGATCGTTTCTCTCGCGCCCGAAGTTCTGTAAGGAGGAAGAGATATGAACAAGCTGAACGTCAAGAAGGGCGATCGTGTCCGTATCATCTCCGGCAAGGACGCTGGCAAGGAAGGCAAGATCATGACCGCGTTCCCCTCCAAGGAGCGGGTCATCGTCGAAGGCTGCAACATGGTCACCCGCCATGTGAAGCCCCGTCGGCAGGGTGAGGCCGGCGGCCGCATCGAGCAGGCCGGCACCATCCACGTGTCCAATGTGCAGCTGGTTTGCCCCAACTGCAAGATGCCTACCCGCGTTGGCCACGCCATCGTGGAGAAGAACGGCAAGCAGGTCTCTGTCCGCGTGTGCAAGCAGTGCGGCAAGCAGATCGACTAAGGCGGAAGGAGGAACGTTAAATGGCTAAGAAAGAAGTCAAGCAGGCTCCCGCGAAGGCCAAGAAGGCCGCGGCAGAAGCCAAGCCCTTTACCGGCGAACCCCGCCTGAAGGTGAAGTACCGTGAGACGGCCATTCCCGGTCTCAAGGAGAAGTTCCACTATGAGAACGTCATGATGATCCCCAAGCTGGACAAGATCATCATCAACATGGGCCTCGGTTCCGAGAAGGACAACCCCAAGGGCATCGAGACCGCCGTGCAGCAGCTCTCCGCCATCGCCGGCCAGGCCGCCGTGGTGACCAAGGCCAAGAAGTCCGTCGCGAACTTCAAAGTCCGTGAAGGCATGTCCATCGGCGCCAAGGTGACCCTCCGCGGCGACAAGATGTATTACTTCGCCGACAAGCTCATGAACATCGTGCTGCCTCGGGTCCGCGACTTCCACGGCGTGTCCGACAAGTCCTTCGACGGCCGCGGCAACTACGCCATGGGCGTCAAGGAGCAGCTGATCTTCCCCGAGATCAACTACGACGACGTTGACAAGGTGCGCGGCATGAACATCGTGTTCGTCACCAGCGCCAAGACCGATGAGGAAGCCAAAGAGCTGCTCGCTCTCCTCGGCATGCCTTTCGTTCAGGAGTAATAAGGAGGAGCGATCATGGCTAAATTGAGCAAGAAATTGAAGCAGCAGGCTGCTCCCAAATACAGCACCCGCGCTTACACCCGCTGCCGCATCTGCGGCCGGCCCCATTCCGTGCTCCGCAAGTACGGCATCTGCCGTATCTGCTTCAGGAACGAGGCGTATGCGGGCAACATCCCCGGCGTCCGTAAGGCCAGCTGGTAAAGGAGGAAACCAAGATGACTGATACTATCGCAGATATGCTGACTCGCATCCGCAACGCTCTCGTTGCCAAGCATGAGTCCGTGGACGTGCCCTGCTCCACCATCAAAAAGGCCATCGCCGAGATCCTGGTGGAAGAAGGCTACATCAAGTCCTATGAGATCATCGAGGACGGCCTCGCCAAGACCATCCGCATCCAGCTCAAGTACGGTCCCAACAAGCAGCGCGTCATCGTGGGCATCAAGCGGATCTCCCGCCCCGGCCTTCGTGTGTACGCCCGCAAGGACGAGATCCCCAAGGTCCTGGGCGGCCTGGGCGTCGCGATCCTGTCCACGTCCCGCGGCGTCATGACCGATCGGGAAGCCCGCAAGCTCGGCGTCGGCGGCGAAGTGCTGGCCTTCGTCTGGTAAGATAATCAGGAGGAAAAGAAATGTCACGTATCGGAAAACTTCCGGTGAAGATCGACGCCGGAGTGACAATCACGGTCGACGACAGCAATGTTGTGACCGTCAAGGGCCCCAAGGGCACGTTGTCACAGCAGATGCACCCTGATATGCAGATCGAGCAGGACAACGGTGTGCTCACCGTCAAGCGTCCCAGCGACGACAAGGCCCATCGGGCCCTGCATGGTTTGACCCGGAGCCTCATCCACAACATGGTGGTGGGCGTGACCGCCGGCTTCGAGAAGAAGCTGGAGATCGTGGGCACCGGCTATCGTGCCCAGCTTCAGGGCAAGAACCTGGTCCTCAACATGGGCTATTCCCATCCCGTTGAGTTCCAGCCCATCGAAGGGATCACCTTCGAAGTACCCACCCCCAACAAGATCTCTGTGAAGGGTATCGACAAGCAGGTCGTGGGTCAGATCGCCGCCAACATCCGCGAGGTCCGGCCTCCGGAGCCTTACAAGGGCAAGGGCATCCGCTATGAAGGCGAGACCGTCCTGCGCAAGGAAGGCAAAGCCGGTAAGAAATAAGAGAGGAAGGAGAGCTGAAAGATGTATTCTAAGATCGATAAGAATGCGGTGCGTAAAGCTCGTCACCATCGTATGCGTCTTCACATCAACGGCACGCCTGAGCGTCCCCGCCTGAATGTGTATCGCAGCACCGTGCACATCTATGCACAGGTCATCGACGACACCACCGGCAACACCTTGGCTGCTGCTTCCACTCTGGACGGACAGCTCAAGGAGCAGCTCGCCGGCAAGAACAAGACCGACGCGGCCAAGCTGGTCGGCAAGCTCATCGGCGAACGGGCCCTGGAGAAGGGCGTGAAGAAGGTCGTGTTCGATCGCGGCGGTTACCTCTACACCGGTCGGGTGGCAGCCCTGGCTCAGGGCGCAAGAGAAGCCGGCCTGGATTTTTAAGGAGGAAACATCATGCGTAACGATAGAAGAAGAGATTTCGAGAAGGAAGTTCCCGAATTCAAAGAGCGCCTCGTGTTCATCAACCGCGTTGCCAAGGTCGTCAAGGGCGGCAAGAACTATCGGTTCACAGCCCTCATGGTGGTCGGTAACGAGAACGGCAAGGTGGGCGTGGGTCTCGGCAAGGCCGTGGAGATCCCCGAAGCCGTCCGCAAGGGCGTCGAGGATGCCAAGCGCCACATGATCGAGATCCCCATCGTGGGTACCAGCATCCCCCATCAGGTGGAAGGCAAGTTCGGCAAGGGCCATGTCCGCATGCTCCCCGCTGAAGAAGGTACCGGCGTTATCGCGGGCGGCCCCGTCCGTGCGGTCCTGGAGATGGTCGGCATCAAGGATATCCGTACCAAGTCCTACGGCTCCAACAACCCCAGCAACTGCGTGAAGGCCACGTTGAACGGCCTGTCCCAGCTTCGCACCGCCGAGCAGATCGCGGCTCTCCGCGGCAAGACGGTGGAAGAGCTGCTGGACTAAGGAGGAGACACCATGGCTAAGTTGAAGATAACGCTCGTCAAGAGCCCCATCTCCTCTCTGAAGGATCAGCAGGACACCGTAAAGGCCCTGGGTCTCCACAAGGTCTATCAGACCGTGGAAAAGCCCGACAACGCCTGCATCCGCGGCCAGATCTTCAAAGTGAAGCACCTGGTCAAGGTGGAAGAAGCATAAGGAGGGTCAATCCATGAAGCTTAACGAATTACAGCCGGCCGTCGGCGCGACCAAAGCCTCCAAGCGCGTGGGCCGCGGCACCGGCAGCGGCATCGGCAAGACCTCTGCCAAGGGCAACAAGGGCCAGAAGGCCCGCAGCGGCGCCAAGAAGAACGGATTTGAAGGCGGTCAGATGCCTCTGGCCCGCCGTCTCCCCAAGCGCGGCTTCACCAACATCTACGCAAAAGAGTACACCGTTATCAATATTTCCGACCTGAACTGTCTGGAAGACGGCACGGAAGTGACGGCTGATCTGCTCAAGAAGATGGGCATCATCAGCAAGATCGAGAAGGACGGCCTGAAGGTCTTGGGTCGCGGCGAGCTCAATCGCAAGCTCACCGTCAAGGCGGCCAAGTTCACCAAGACCGCTGAGGAAGCGATCAAGGCTGCCGGCGGAAACGTTGAGGTGCTCTGATGTTTACCACATTCGTCAACGCGTTCAAGATCAAGGAACTGCGTAAGAAGATCCTTTACACGCTTCTTCTCATCGTGGTCTACCGTCTTGGATGCGCCATCCCCATCCCGGGCATCGACACGGCGGCCTGGGCGCAGCAGATCGAGGGTCTGGCTCTGTTCGATTTCATGAGCCTCCTCTCCGGTTCCGCCCTGTCCCAGTTCACCATCTTTGCCATGGGTATCTCGCCCTACATCACCGGTTCCATCGTGATGCAGCTTTTGGCCATCGCCATCCCCGCTCTCGAGAAGATGAGCAAGGAGGAGGACGGTCGCCAGAAGATCGAGCAGATCACCCGGTATGTGGGCGTCGGTCTGGCTCTGGTCCAGAGCTTCGGCATCATCGTGACCTACGGCAGCTCCATCGTCACCGGCCAGCCCATCTGGTGGTCCTACGTGACCATCTGCGTCTGCTCCGCAGCGGGCACGGCGTTCCTCATGTGGCTGGGTGAGCGGATCACGGAGAAGGGCATCGGCAACGGTATCTCCATGCTGATCTTCGCCTCCATCGTGAGCCGGGTCCCCGATTGGATCATCGAGCGGTTCCGTATGCTGTTCACCGGCGTTCAGGTATGGCAGTTCTTCGTGGCGCTCATCGTCATCGTCGCGCTGATCACCTTCGTGGTGCTCATCGAGAAGGCGGAGCGGAAGATCCCCATCATGTACGCCAAGCGGGTCGTGGGCCGCAAGCTCTACGGCGGTCAGAACACCTACCTGCCCATGAAGGCCAACGCCAACGGCGTGCTGCCGCTGATCTTCGCCATGACCCTCATGCAGGTGCCCACCATGATCCTGCAGTTCTTCCCCGGTTCCGGGATCTACACCTGGTGGGAGAAGTACATGAGCTCCAGCGCTGCGGTGCCGGTACCCTACTATCTGGTCTACTTCCTGCTGATCATCGCCTTCGGTTACTTCTACACCTCCATCACCTTCAATCCGGTGGAGATGAGCAAGAACCTGCAGCAGAACGGCGGCTTCATCCCCGGCATCCGGGCGGGCCGTCCCACGGGCGAATACCTGGGCAAGATCAGCAACCGCCTGACCCTGTTCGGCTCTCTGTTCCTGGCTGTCATCGCCATCATCCCCACCATCGTGCTGAACTCCCTGCACATCACCAGCATGTTCGGCGCGACCAGCGTGCTGATCATGGTGAGCGTGGCCCTGGAGACCACCGAGCAGCTGGAAGCTCAGATGCTCATGCGGCATTACAAGGGCTTCCTCAACTAAGCCTATGAAGATGATTCTGCTGGGCCCGCCGGGTGCGGGCAAAGGCACCCAGGCCAAGGGGATCGCCGCACGGTACGGCATCGCGCATATCTCCACCGGAGACATGCTGCGGGCCGAGGTCCGCGAGGGCACTCCCCTGGGCCGCGAGGCCAAGTCCTACATGGACAAGGGACAGCTGGTCCC
>CAMHDC010000012.1 GCA_946183765.1 uncultured Clostridia bacterium
AGCTCGTCCACGTCCCAGGCGGCGTTCTGGCCGATGAACAGGTCGGCGCGCTCGGTGCCGTAGTAGCCGTTGTAGGCCTTGTCGATGTACTCACGGAGCATGTTGACCGCTTCCACACCGGACATGGCGCCCTTGGCGTTCATGTTGGCCACGATGTTGCCGGCGGCGTCATAGTCCTTGGCGATCTTGTCCACGGTCTTGCCGTCCAGGTTCACGACCTCCACCTCGACCTTGCCGGAGGTGGGCATGTAGGGCTGGTAGACGGGCGCGGCGGTGTCCTTGGAGGCCTCGGCGGTGAACTCGCCTTCGCCGTTGAGGAGCTTCTCCACCCAGTCAACACGCATGAGGGGCATGCGCTCGATGTCGTTGACACCGTCGAAGTAGGGGGCGAAGTAGATGGCGCCGGTGGCGGTGTTACCGGTGATGGACAGGCGGACGATGGGATTTGCATCCAGGTACGCCTTGAAGTTGGGCATCTGATCCATGTACTCGGCCAGGTTCACGATAGCGCCTTCTTCGCCGTACTCAGAGAGCTGGCCGGCGCCGCCCACGACCAGGTCGACCTCGTCCAGGCGCTCTTTCCAGTAGTCAAATTCCTTGGTGGCGCTGCCGGCACCGGTGAACTTGTCTTCGATCTTGATCTTCAGCAGGTTCTCGACCTCCACCCAGGTGGGCTTGAGATCGCCGGTGTGGTAGGTCTTGCCATCGGCCAGGGTGACGCCTTCGCCGGCCTTGTCAGCCTCGAAGGTGAGGGCGTTGGCGCGGCTGTTGTAGCCGGCGGCGATGCGCAGCGTGGTGCCGTCCGCATAGACGAGCTCCTTGGCGGGCTCCGCAGCGGGCTGGGCCTCGGTCTGGCCCTCGGCGGGCTTGGTTTCTGTCTTGGTTTCTGTCTTGGTCTCGGTCTTGGTTTCCGTCTTGGCAGGGGCGGCGGTGGGCTGGGTGTACTCGGTCACGTCGATCTTCTTGGTGCAGCCGACGGCGGAGACGAGCATCAAAGCCACGAGCAGCCATGCCAACAGAGTTTTGGTCCGTTTCATACGTTCCTCCTTAGTGTTTTTTGGTTCTTGTTTATGTCTATGTCATCCGGAAAACCGGGATAGGCCTTATTCCTTCACGCCGCCCACGTTGACGCCCTTGGCGAAGTACTTCTGAATGAAGGGGTAGATGATGAGAATGGGGACGATGGAGCAGACGATCAGGGCGTAGATGACGGAGTCGGACGCGTAGATCTCGTTCCAGCCCGACATCCGGTCGGGGTCCGTGAACTCTTCCAGCTTCAACCGGATGAACACCTGCAAAGGATGCTCGTTGGGGTTGGAGATCATTTGCCTCGCCCAGAAGTAGCCGTTCCAGCGGGAGATGGCGAAGAACAGGGCCACGGTGGCGATGGTGGATTTGCACATGGGGATGAACACCTTGGTGAGCACCTGGAACTCGGACGCGCCGTCCACGATGGCCGCCTCCTCGATCTCGGAGGGGACGCCCTCGAAGGCGTTCCTGAGGAGGATGATGTTCATGGCCGCCATGCCCATGGCGATGACCACCAGCCACTTGTCGTCCGTGATGCCCACGGAGTTGAACACGGCCTTGGTCTGCAGATAGTTGAGGTACTGGGGCACCAAGCCGGCGCTGAACCACATGGTGAACACCAGGAAGAAGTTGAAGAACCGCCTAAAGAGCAAGCGGCGCTTGGAGAGGGCGTAGCCGCCCAGGATGGCCACGAACAGGGCCCAGACCGTGCCGTAGAAGGTGAGGAAGAGGGTGTTGGAATAGGCGTTCCAGAACATGTTGTCGTTGAACATGCGCTGGAAGGCCTGGAACTGCACGTCCTTGGGGAAGAGGATCACCTGGCCGTATTCCACGGCGGTCCGGCCGCTGACGGCGGCGGAGATGGCGTAGAGGAACGGGTACAGGCAGATGAGGGAGAACATGAGCAGCAGCGTATAGCTGATGATCTTGAAGATGAGTTCGGAAGCTTCCAGTTTGCGTTTCATGCTCGTCCCCCCTTAATACAGCGATACGTTGGACGCCTTGCGGGCGATGGTGTTGGCCCCGATGACCAGGAACATGCCGATGACGTTGTTCATCATCTCCGCCGCGGAGGCGATGCCCTTGGCCGCGCCCTCCAGGCCGTACCGGTTGGCGAAGGTGGAGACCACGTCGGCGGTCACATAGGTCTTGGGGTTGTAGAGGAGCAGCACCTTCTCGTAGCCGATGTTGAGCAGGGAACCGATCCTGGTGATGAGCATGATGACGATGGTGGACAGGATGCTGGGCAGCACCACGTAGCGCATCTGGGCCATCTTGCCGGCGCCGTCGATCTGGGCGGCCTCGTAGCTGGTGGGCGAGATGGCGATGATGGCGGCGAAGTAGACGATGCTGTCATAGCCCGCGCCCTCCCAGATGCCGCTGATCTGGTAGATGGCGCGGAAGAAGCCGGGATTGTTGAGCAGGCCCGCGTTGGCCACCTCCCGGGAAACGAGGCCCAGCGAGGCCAGCGCCTGGGAGACGATGCCCATGCCGGAGATGATGGAGCCCTGCTTCACCAACATGGTGACCAGGGTGGTCATGACGACGGTGGACATGAACTTGGGCAGATAGGTGAGCACCTGGCAGGTGGACCTGACCAGGTTCGACTTGATCTCGTTGAAGAACAGGGCCAGGATGATGGGCATGGGGAACCCGAAGCACAGGCCGTAGAAGCTGAGCAGGAAGGTGTTGCGGAAGGCCCGCCAGAACTCGGTGGACATGCCGTCGCCGCCTACCAGCAGGCGCTTGAAATAGGAGAAGCCGGCGAAGAACTGCTCCGCCACGGGCTTGACCTCATCCGAGACCTTGAAGCTGCCCAGCAGCTCGTACATGGGGAAATACCGCCAGAACAGGAAGACCAGGATCATGGGGATCAGCATGATATACAGCCGCCAATCCTTCAGAATGGTCAAGCCCACGTTCCGCCAGTAGTGCTTCTCCACATCGTCGCGGACCACCTGCTCGGGGTTCTCCCGATAGGTCTTGGTCACCTGGTCAAATACGAGAAAATCCGACGCTTTACTTTCCATCAGCTCGTCCCCTTATCCTTTTTGTGGTTCCTTTTGTATGCGCAGCAGATAGTGTATCTGATCTTCGAAAATGCCGTCCAGCCGCCGGGAGATCCAAACGACCACCACGGTGAACAGGTCCGTGATGACCCCGGTGGTGAAAAAGCCCAATGAGACGCCGAGGCCGTTTCCCAGGACGAGGGCCGTCAGCGCCCGCCCCAGCTGCATGAGCAGCGCCGTCATCAGCGCGAAGCCGATGGTGTGCAGGGCGTCCTTCCGGGTCTCCTCCTTGCCCCAGGCGTTGAGGAGCAGGAGCGCGGCCAGCGAGAGCAGGTTCCCGAGGCCGTACACCAGGTACTGATCGCCCCGGGCCTTCGACAGCAGGCAGACCAGTACGCCGCCGAACGCGGCGTGGATGCCGGCCCAGGGGCCCCACCGCATCATGACGATGGCGGTGATGGCGGCCACCGCGGAGACCGTGTAGGGCTCGGCGGGAAAGAGTTTGGTGGCGGCGAAGTGGAGCACCGGCTCGAACAGGGCCAGCATGAGCGCGAAGCAGCCCAGATCGATCGCCCGGTATTCGCCCAAGCTCCGCTGCTTCGCCATCGGTGATCCGCCTCCCAGCCAGGGCGAGGGAGTTTACCCCTTATACCCTGTTTTACTTTTCTATTGTAGTTTCCAAAGCCGCGCTTTGTACATATCTAAAACGACCTCCTTCCTGTACAAAACGGACAATTCCCGGTTATCCCATTTGCGGCCCCGGGGGGCCTATGGTATAACAATGACAGCAAAAGCATGGGAGGCGCCTGTGAGCGAATGGCGGATCAATCTGCGGGAAAATCTGCAGGATGTTTTGGATATAGCCCCGCCGGGGACCGTCATACGGCTGCCCGCGGGGGTCATGCGGCAGAAAATCGTGGTCCGCACCCCGGGCATAACCCTGATCGGCGCGGGCATGGACAGGACGGCGCTGGCCTTTGACCGGTGCGCCCGGGACATGGACAAAGCGGGTCGGCCGCTGGGCACGTTCCGCTCCTTCACCCTGGCCGTGACCGCCGAAAACGTGACCCTTCGGGACCTGACGGTGCGAAACGACGCCGCTGACCCGGTCCGAAACGGGCAGCAGGTGGCGCTTTCGGTCTGCGGGGACGGGTTCCTCATGGACAGCTGCGCCCTCGTCTCCACCCAGGACACCCTGTTCCTGGGCCCCCTGCCCCCGGATCTGAGGCTCCGGTACAGGGACGTGCTGCCCCCGGAGCTGCGGCGGCCGGAGCCCCTTTCGTCCCGGTTCGCGAACTGCCGGATCGCCGGGTCCGTGGACTTCGTCTTCGGCGGCGGCAGCGCCCTGTTCGAGGGGTGCGAGATCCTGTCCGTCGCCGACGGCCGGCGCGTGGGGTACGTGGCCGCCCCCTCCCACGAGCTTGCCCAGACGGACGGCTTCGTCTTCCGCCGCTGCCGGTTCACGGCGTCGCCGGGCGTGGCCCCCGGGAGCGTGTATCTGGCCCGGCCCTGGCGGGATCACGGCCTGTGCGTCTTCGAAGACTGCGCCTACGGCCCCCATATCCACCCCGCCGGCTTCGACAAATGGGGCACCACCTGCCGGGACGGGACCGCCCGGTTTTACGAAACGCCCGGCGTAACCGGGCGTGTGAAATGGGTCAGAGGGCCTCTCGATAGAGACGTTCGATGAGCTCCCGGGATTGGACGGCGTTGGTGTCGTCGGTGTTCTCCAAGGTGGCCTGGACGTAGGGCTTGCGGGCCTTGAGGAAGGAGAGGATGGCCGAATAGTCCATCTTCCCGGTGCCGGCGGCCACGCTTTTCAGCTTTCCGTCCCCGGGCAAAAAGTCCTTGATGTGCACCACCGCGATCCGGTCGCAGAGCTTGTCCATGGCTTCGCCGATGACCCGCTCCCGCGCATCCACGTTCTCCGGGGCGAGCAGGTTCACCGGGTCGAAGATGATCCGAAGGTTCCGGCTGCCCATGGCGCGGACGACCTCCAGCGCCCGGTCCGGGTTCCAGACGATGTGGTTCCACACGGGCTCGATGGCCAGCGTCACGCCCCGGCGCTCCGCCTCCGCCACCACCGGCTCGAGGCCCCGCATAAAGGCGGTCAGCGCCTCCCGGCCGTGGCAGGCGGGCTCGTAGGTATAGGCGGCGTTGGGCGCGCCGGTCTCCGTGCCCACGGTGCAGATGCCGGCCAGGGCCGCCAGGCGGATATGGGCGAAGTAGCGGGCCTGGATCTCCTTCCGCTTCGCCGGGTCCGGGTGGGCCAGGTTGAGATAGCAGCCCAGCACCGCCACGTCCAGCCCGTTTTGGGCGAACACCCGCTTCACGTGCATGGCGAGGCCCTCGGTCATGGCCGCCTCGTCGAAGGCGACGCCGGATATGACTTTGCTGAGGGCCAGATGCACGCAGGAGAAGCCCTCCTCCCGGGCCGTCTTCGCCCGCTCCTCCAGGGTCCAAAAGGCCCTGTCCTTGGTGGTGTTCACGTCGTGGAGCCGAATGCCGATCTGGATCATGGTTGTTCCTCCCGCTGTTTTGCTATACAGGCATCATAGCATCCATGGCCCAAAAGCGCAATCTTTTGCCGGCATGAACCCGGCGTCTTGACTTTTTTCGGCGCCCTTTATATACTGACTGCGAATCACTTTTTGAACGACGATAATAAATAAGGAGATATAAAAATGACCGTAGACATGTTCCGTGCCCTGCTTGCCGACACCGACCTCTTTGTGTACGAGCGCTCCGTGGACGAGGCGGAGAACACCGTGGCCGCCCTGGTCCGCCGCGGCCTCGAAAAGCTTCTGGCCGTGGCGGGGGAGAAGGCCGACGCCTTCGCCGGCGCCGAGGAGAAGGGATTGAAGCTCTGCCCCCTGACCAACGAGAACGCCAGGGCCCTCATGGCCCTGTTCCCCTACACGAAGCCCGCCAGCCACAAGGGCCGCAAGTTCACCATGGGCTTCGGCGATCGGCTGGGCCTGGCCTCTCCGGGCCACATCCGGGCCCTGGGCAGCCACGACATCTATCCCGTCCTGGCCCAGCAGTCCATCCGGGAGCTGAATCTGACCCACCGGACCTTCGCGGACGTGATCTCCGCCGCCGCCTTCAACGTGTTCCAGGAGGGCTACAGGAAGGGGTACGGCGCCGACGGCGACCATCTCAAGACCAGGGAGGAGATCAAATACGCCCTGGAATCCGGCTGCACCATGGTGACGCTGGACTGCTCCGAGCACATCAACCAGAAGGCCGTGAACTTCCCCCAGGAGGAGATCGACGGCCTGTACGCCCAGCTGCCGGAGGACGTGCGCGCCCACTACGAGGGAGCGTATCTCAATAAGGAGCTGCCCATCATCGGCCGCCTGTCCGCCGAGGAGCTGCGCCGGATCGTGGTGGTGTTCTGGAAGGGCATCCGCCACGCCGTGGACTGCTACCGGTACATCGACGAGATCAAGACCGTCCCCGTGGACTTCGAGCTGTCCATCGACGAGACGCTGACCATCACCACCCCCGCGGAGCATTTCGTGGTGGGGAACGAGCTTCACAGCGAGGGCATCACCCCCATCAGCTGCGCGCCCCACTTCTCCGGCGCCTTCGAGAAGGGCATCGAGTACGCGGGGAATCTGAACGACTTCGCCCGGGATTTCGTGGTCCATCAACAGATCGCGGACCACTTCGGCTACAAGCTCTCCCTCCATTCCGGCTCCGACAAGTTCGCCGTGTTCTCCACCGTGGGCAAGGTGACGAAGGGCCACGTCCACGTGAAGACCGCGGGCACCAGCTGGCTGGAGGCCATGCGGGTGGTGGCCAAGGTGAACCCGGACCTCTATCGCCGGGCCCACAAGTTCGCCCTGGAGCATCGCCCCGAGGCGGAGAAGTACTATCACGTGTCCACCAACGTGAAGGACATCCCCAACATCGATCTGGAGAACGACGCGTATCTCCCCGAGTACATGAACCTGCCCGCCGCCCGTCAGACGGTCCACATCACCTACGGCCTGCTCCTCGAACAGCCCTGGTTTAGGGACGAGTTCTTCCGCACCATGGCCGAGCACGAGGAGGACTACTACGCGGCCCTGGTCCGGCATCTGGGCAAGCACGTGCGCATCCTTACGGCGGAGACGGACGTCTGAGCTGACAAACGGAAACCATACATAAAATACGGAAACCAAATAATGGGAAGTACGGCGCAAACCATACTTCCCATTTGTGTTTCTTTTGGGTGCCTTTTCTTTACAAAGAAAAGGCACAAATGCTTCCAATCATTTCCCCAGCACCGCGCTGGTCTGGCCGTCCAACGTCAGGGCGCTGCCGTTGACGCCGGAGAGCTGGGCGGAGCCCAGGCCGATGAAAGCCCGGAGGGTGTGGAAGTCGCCCAGCTTGGCCAGGTCGATGGTCTGGGTGTTCTTGGTGGGGTTGTGGAGGACCAGCACCGTGTTCCCGTCCAGGGTCGCCGTGAACCCGCCCACCTTGGAATCGGGGATGGACACGCTCTTGTATACGCCCCGGGCGATGGCGGGGTTGGCCTTGCGGATCATGATCAGCTTCTTATAATAGGAATAGAGGCTCTTTTCGTCCGCTTTCTGGTCCTTGACCCCCTTCTGGATCTGCTTGTCCCGGCCGTAGGTGGTGCCTTCGGGGTCCTTCGTGGTGTCCCCGTCCCCCCAGACCATGGCGAGCCGCCGGTTGGCGTCGGTCTGAGCGCTGCCCCGGGAGCCCCGCATGCCCAGCTCCTCGCCGTAGTAGATAAAGGGTGAGCCGGGGCCCAGGATGTACAGGTTGGCGGCCATCTGCATGTAGCCGGACTCCACCGTGAGATACCCGGCCACCCGGTCCGTGTCGTGGTTGGAGAGGAAGGGCACGAACATGGCGTCGGGGTTCTTGTTCGCGATGGAGGCGAGGTACTGCTCCACGTACTTCGTGAGGGCGCCCGCGTTCCCCTGCTTGGCGGCGGTGGCAAAGCGGCCCTCGGACCCGGAGGCGGTGAAGTTGAAGCAGTTGCTGGCGGGGTAGTAGAGGCCCGTGACGGCGTCCGGGTCCCAGACCTCGGCCACGGTGTAGAGCTCCGGGTACTCGGAGCGCAGGGCGGCGAGATACTCCTTCCAGAAGGAGACGCTCTTGGAATGGTCCCCGAAGTACACGTACTTGGCGGCGTCGAAGCGGAAGCCGTCGATCCCCCGATCCAGGTAGTACCGGGAGATCTTCATAATCTCCTCCCGGACGGCGGGGTTGTCGAAGTTCAGCTCGGGCATGCCCCCGTCGAAGTTGCACTCATAGTAGATGTCGGTGCCGGACAGGGCGGAGAAGGCCCGGCCCGCGGGCGCTTTCTCGCCCTGGGTATAATAGGTATAGAAATCGTAATAGGGATCGTCCTTGATATCCTGCCGGTGGGCCTTGGTGAAGGCGCCGAACCAGGCGTTCGACCGGGCGGTGTGGTTGATGACCATATCGAGGATCAGCTTCACGCCCCGCTGATGGCAGAGGGCGATGAGCTCGTCCAGATCCGCCTGGGTGCCGAACTGGGGATCGATGGTGTAGTAGTCCTTCACGTCATACTTATGATAGGAAGGGGAGTCGAAGATGGGGGAGAGCCAGATGCCCTCGATGCCCAATGACTTGCCGGAGTTGGGGTCCCCGTCGTTCAGGTAGTCGAACCGGTCGATGATGCCCCTGAGGTCCCCGATGCCGTCCCCGTCGGAGTCGGCGAAGGAGCCCACGAAGATCTCGTAGAACACCCGGGCGTTGTCCGCCACGGCGTAGTCGGTCTTGAGCAGCGGATCGTCGATCACCCACTCCTCCGGCGGCGCGGGGGTGGGTTCGGCGGTGGGCGCGGCCTCCTCGGCGGCCTTCTTGCTGCAGGCGAAGCAGGACAGGAGCAGCAGCGCACAGAGCAGCAGGACGAATACGCGTTTGACCATGGTTTTCCCTCCTTCACAGCGGAAGTTCATATATAATGATATACCTATTATGACCATGTTTGTCAAGATATTGCCTTTTCATCGGCTCCCAAGTGTGCTATAACTACAGGTATGGAACTGCACGCTTTATACGAATCGGACGAGCTGACCCTGGCCCGGGCCGCCGAGGGGCGGACCCGGCGGATCATGCTGGCCGCGGCCATAGTGGGCCTGGTCCTCTGCGTCCTTTTCTGCTTGTTCACCACCCGCAAAAACCAGGGCGTGACCCTGCCCCTCACCGTGGGGACCTCCATCCTCTCGGGGTGGATCGTGATCTTCCTGTCCCACAGCCGCCTGGAGGACGCCCGGGCCAGGGCCCGCCACGCGGAGCTCATGCTCACCGGCCCCCGGGAAACCTTCTCCGGCCGGTTCGAGAAGCTCCCGGGGGTCTACCGGGTGAAGAAGGGCGTGGCCATCCGCAAGGTCCGCCTGCGGGAGGACTTCCACGAGACCATGCTCACCCTCAGCGAGGAGAAGGCCGCCCGGCTGCCGGACGTTTTTGACGGCACGGTGGAGACGGTCTACGACTGCATCGTGGCCTTCGGGGTGAAGGAGGCGCAGCTATGAAGGGCATCTTGAAAAACCTCCACCGCTACGTGCTCTGGGCCGTTCTCAGCGCGGTGTTCTGGGCCTGGATCATCTCCCTGATCACCGACGCGCCGGCGGCGAAGAAGGTGATCCTGTTCGCGGATCTGGACGCCATGGACCGGGACGGCCTGTCCGCGGCCCTGGAGGAGGACCTGCCGAAGCACATCAAGTTCGTGGAGCCCCAGCTGTTCGTGGACGCCATGTTCGAGCCCGCCAGCGTGACGAAGGGGGATATGTTCATCGTCACGGCGGCCCAGGCGGAGGAGGTGCTCCGGGACCTCATGCCCATCGACAAAGCCGCCTTCCCGGGCCAAACCTTCTATGAGGCCGACGGCAGGGCCTACGGCATATTGGTCTACGACGAGGCCGCGGGGGTGCGTATCGCCGCGAAGTATTTCGCTTACGAGCCCGGCGGCGTCTACTACCTCTTCTTCAACGCCAAATCCGGCCATATCGCCCCCTGGAACGATTCCGCCGACGACGCCGCCCTCCGCGCGGCGAAGACGCTCCTGACGCTAAAGTGAGCCCCTTCCACCACTTCGTGGTCCCCCTCCCCCATTCGGCACAGCCGAACAGGGGAGGCTTGAAATGAGGAAGGTGCCCGGCAGGGCGGAAGGGGTTCCAAAATATACTTCAAAAATTTGACAATTTGCACCCAACCGAATTGACTTTTGTTTGGGACGGGTGTAAATTATATATACATCGTGGGGGAAGCGGCGATGTTATTGGCGTTGCCGCGGAACCCGGATGAAAAATGTACGGCATGAAAATGCACAAATCACAGGAGGAACAAGCATGAAAAAAACGTTAGCTATCGTACTCGCTCTCGTCATGGTTCTGGGTTTGGTCGCCTGCACAGGCAAGACCGAGACCACCGCGCCTCAGACCGGCACCGAGACCAAGACCGATACGAGCAGCAGCCCGCTGGCCGGCACCTATGACATCACCGTCTGGGTCGGCGAAGCCGCTGTCGATCTGACCAAGAAGCAGATCGAGGACTTCAACAATTCCAACGAACTGGGCATCAAGTTCAACGCCATCGTCAACGGCGTGTCCGAAGCCACCTCGGCCGATCAGATGCTGGTCGACGTTTCCGTGGGCGCGGACATCTACTGCTTCGCCCAGGATCAGTTCGCCCGCCTCGTGCAGGGCGGCGCTCTGGCTGAGCTGGACGCGGAAGCGGCCAAGGAAGTCAAGGCTGCCAACGATCCCGGCGTCGTGGCCGCCGCCACCACCGGCGACAAGATGTACGCCTACCCCCTGACCTCGGATAACGGCTACTTCATGTACTACGACAAGACCGTCATCCCCGAGGAAGACGTGGACTCCCTGGAGAAGCTGATCGCCGACTGCGAGAAGGCCGGCAAGTACTTCGCATTTGAGACCAACACCTCCGCCTGGTACCTCGCTTCCTGGTTCTTCGCCACCGGCTGCAAGTCCGAGTGGACCACCGACGATGCGGGCAACTTCATCTCCGTGGCTGACGACTTCAACTCCGACAAGGGTCTCATCGCCGTCAAGGGCATGAAGAAGCTGGTGGATTCCAAGTTCCACGTGTCCTCCTCCTCCGGCGACGAGTTCGCCTCCGACGCGGCCATCGTGGTCACCGGCACCTGGAACTTCGAAGCCATCCAGAAGCTCCTGGGCGACCATATGGGCGTCACCGACCTGCCCTCCTTCGAGGTGGACGGCAAGGAGTATCACCTGGGTTCCTTCAACGGCTGCAAGCTCATGGGCGTCAAGCCCCAGTCCGACTCCATCCGGCTGCTGGCCCTCCAGCTGCTGGCCGAGTACCTGACCGACGAAGCCCGCCAGATGGAGCGGTTCAACACCCTGTCCTGGGGTCCCTCCAACCTGAACGCGCAGAAGTCCGACGCGGTCCAGAACAACCCGGGCCTCGCCGCCCTGCTCAAGCAGAACCAGTACTCCCGTCCTCAGGGCCAGATCCACGGCGCCTGGTGGGATATCGCCAAGGTCATCGGTGACGACGTGAAGGCTGCCACCGACGAAGCCGGCCTCAAGCAGGCTCTGCAGAACTACTACGACAAGATCTCCGCTCTGTTCACCATGACCGAGGAGGAGAAGAACGCCTGGTCCGTCATCGGCGCCATCTGCGGCAGCAACTGGGACAAGGACTTCCCCATGAAGGAGATCGAGCCGGGCGTCTGGCAGTCCGAACCCATGGAACTCCATGCTGGTGAAGAATTCAAGGTCCGCAAGGGCGCCAGCTGGGATGAGAACTACGGCATGAAGGACGGCGTCACCGTGGCCGGCGGCATGGACAATGCCAAGGTCCCCGCGGACGACGTGTACACCATCACCATCGACACCAACGTGCCCGAGCTCAAGTTCGTCAACCAGGACGGCATCCTGCCTGAGGCTGCCGCACCCGCGGAGGGCGAGGCTGAGGTCGAGGACACCTGGGGCCTCATCGGCGTCATCGACTGGAATACCGACATCCCCATGTTCAAGAAGGACGACGGTCTCTGGAGAGTGGTGGCCGTGCTGAATCCCGAGATGGAGTTCAAAGTACGTGCCAACGGCGAGTGGAAGAAGGACTTCGGTATGGATGAGGGCGCTGCCAAGGCCGGCGGCTCCAACATCAAGGTCGAAGAGGCAGGCACCTACCTCATCACCCTGGATCCCAATCCCGACGCGCCCGCGCTGACCGTGGAGAAGATGGCCGTTTGGGGCGTCATCGGCAGCTTCGAAGCCAGCGGCTGGAACGCCGACGTGGCCATGACCGAGACGGAAGCGGGCGTGTGGGCCTCTGAGCCCGTGGCCCTGGCCGCCGGCAACGAGTTCAAAGTCCGCGCCAACAACGACTGGACCGTGAACTTCGGCGTCAACGACGGCGTCATCGCCCAGGACGGCAGCAACGTGCCCGTGGAAGCCGACGGCACCTACGTGGTGACGCTGGACCTCAACGCCAAGACGCTGACCATCGCCGCTCAATAAGCAAATCGAAATGGATTGGATCCTCGATAAAGCGTGACCGCTTTGATCGGACCTGATTTCATCGGATCTCGGTTGGAGCCGGAAACGGTTCCAACCGAGTCTTTCATTTGAGGGGGACATATGAAGAAATATTCAGATCTGGAATATCTCCAGCTTTCCAAATGGGAACGGTTCCGGTACAAGTTCCTCAGCTTCTTCGCCGCCATCCCCGTGGCCGTATGGAATCTCTTCAAGGGCATCGGCGGATTCTTCAAGAAGGCCGGGCTGGGCATCGCCCATGAGGCGAAGGATATCTGGACCACCTTTGTGGAGGGCGACTGGAAAACCAAGCTTTCCTTTCTCGTCATGGGCTTCGGCAGCATCGCCCGGGGCCAGGTCCTGCGGGGCCTGCTGTTCCTGCTGTTCGAGGTCGTGTTCATCGGCTACATGGTGCTCATGGGCGCCGGGTACCTGGGCCTGCTGCCCACGTTGGGCACCAAGGGCCCCTATCAGATCACGGAGAAGATCGAGTACATGCCCGGCCGGTTCCGTGATGTGGTCAAGACCGTCACCTACGCGGACGATCCCACCGTGGACAACTCCTTCAAGATCCTGCTCTACGGCGTGCTGACCATCTTCTTCATCGTGGCGTTCATCTACACCTGGCGGCTGAACGTGAAGCAGAACCGGATCGCCGAGGGCATCCTCAAGTCCGGCAAGAAACTCAAGAGCGGCAAGGACGACCTTCGCTCCATGGTGGACGACAAGTTCCACGCCACCCTCCTTGCCCTGCCCCTCACCGGCATTCTGCTCTTCACGGTGCTGCCCCTGGTCTTCATGATCCTGGTGGCCTTCACCAACTACAGCTCCGCCCACAACGGCGGCGAGACGGGCCTCTTCCACTGGGTGGGGCTCCAGAACTTCCAGACCCTGTTCTCCTGGGACGTGGGCGGCGTCAACTACTCCGCCACCTTCGGTGAGATCCTGCTCTGGACGCTGATCTGGGCCTTCTTCGCCACCTTCACCAACTACTTCCTGGGCATCGCCGTGGCCATGATCATCAACAAGAAGGGCATCCGCTTCAAGAAAGTCTGGCGGACCATCCTCATCATGACCATCGCCATCCCCCAGTTCATTTCGCTCCTGTACGTGAGCAAGATGTTCACCCTGAACGGCTTGTTCAACGGCTTCTTGATGGACCTCGGGATCATACACACGGCCATCGACTTCTGGGGCCAGCCCACGCTGGCCAGGGTCATGGTCATCATCATCAACATCTGGATCGGCATCCCGTATCTGATGCTGATCGCCACCGGCATTTTGATGAACATCCCCGCGGACCTGTACGAATCCGCCAAGATCGACGGCGCCAGCGGCTGGAAGCAGTTCTCCAAGATCACCC
>CAMHDC010000013.1 GCA_946183765.1 uncultured Clostridia bacterium
TACTGGTTGGTCAGGGGCAGCCGCCCCGCCACGACGCCCCGAAGGACGATGGCCGCCGTGTGAAGCGCAAGGCCCACGATCTGGACCGCCGTGGCCCCCTTGCCCAGAGCTTCCTTCTTCACGGCCACGAACAGGAAATAGAGGATCATGGCCCCGAAATAGAGGCCCAGGACCCCGTAAAAGAGGATGTTTTCCAACGGCAGCGTCATAGTTTTTCTCCTTTCACGGCCCGGTCGAAGGCTTCCCGGAACAGGGCCCCGCCCTTGCGGCTTTGGCCGTAGACCGTCCAGGTCCCCGCCTCGTCCGCCACCGCCCAAGCTTTGGCGGGCAGCAGGTAGAACGCGAGGATCAGGCCCAGCAGGGTGACGAGGCCGCCGAGGAGCGCCAGCGTCTGGAACCGGTCCGTCTTCACCTGCAGCAGGGTGTAACTCTGGGGTTCCGAGAAGGTGATGCTGTAATCGTTGACGGTGATGGGCCCGTCCGCCTCCTGCCAGTAGTTCATGCCCACCATGCTGTCCTGATAGGTGATGGAATAGAGGTAGGCGGG
Organism: uncultured Clostridia bacterium; assembly: GCA_946183765.1. GTDB lineage: Bacteria > Bacillota > Clostridia > Christensenellales > CAG-138 > RUG472. The sequence continues at coordinate 548 of CAMHDC010000013.1, forward strand.
GTTGTTCATGCGGCCGGACAGGGTCATGGGCCCTATGCCGGGCTGCAGATAGAAATCGGGATAAAAGGCGTTGAGATAGACGCGCAGGCCCGGGGCGTCGGCGATCTCGATACCCTCCCCGGCGCAGACGATTTGGGTCTGCAGCGGCGTCCCGTCCTCGTCCACAGAGATGCGGGCGGCGTAGCCGGTGGAGTTCTGATAGACCTTGAACCCAAAGAGCCGGGCGGGATGGTTCACGGACACGGTATCGCTCTGGCTGTCGGGGATTGAAGTAGAGCCCTGGGGCGCGCGAAAGATCGTCACGTCCGCCACGTACTGCGCCACGGTGTCGTCGTCCCTGAGCCGGACTTCAAAATCGTCGATGGTCAGATAGAAGCCCGTATCCCCGATGGGCTTGGTGTCGCCTATGACGCCGTAGACCGTGTATTCCCGGTGGGTGATCTGGCCCAGAGTGAAGCCCACGATCAGCAGCAGGATGCCCAGATGGCAGACCCAGGGGCCCCAAAGTCCCAACCGGTTTTTGCCGGAGAACAGGACCTTTTGGCCCTCTATCTCGTGCATCTTGGGCTTGGGCAGCCGGAGCCGTTCAAAGATCGGCAGGGGATCGGCGACGCCCTCACAGACGGCGTCCCCATGGCCGGACAGGGCCGCGGCCGGGTCCGCTTCCCGCTTCGTGCGGGCGATCAGGGGCTTCAGCCGGGTCAGGTTGCAGAGGAGCAGATTCCCGCAGAGAAAGGCGGTCAAGGTCAAAAACCACCAGCTGTGGAATGCGTCGTCGAGGCCCAACCCCACGATCAGCTTCGCCGTGCCCTCGGAATACGCCTGGGCGTACCAGGCATAGCTCTGGCCCTGGGTCACGAAGCTGGCCACCACGCAGGCGGCCGCCAGCACCACCAGCAGCGTGATGGCGAAGCCCATGGAGGATAGGAATTTGAGTAGTTTTTTCATAAGGAATTATTGTAAACTTCGTTCTTTTTCTTGAAAGAAAAAGAACCAAAAAGAACTTTGAGAAGGGGGCTGTTCATGTGCAAGGACTATGAACCCTTCTTGAGTTTCTCTTTTTGCGCCGCTTTTTCTCTTTGTATAAAGAGAAAAAGCGGCAAAGAAAAACTTCTCCGCCGCTTTAAAACAACCCTTATTTCCCTAACAGCGCCATGCCCTCGCCGATCCGCTGCTCCGCGGTGTCCAGGCACCGGAACGCCAGCTCGGAGTTGTGGGCGCCCTCGGCGTTCTCCACATAGCAGAAGTCGAAGAACCACTGGGCCTCCCGATACAGTTTCCGCACCGCGGCCAGCTCCTCTTCGGACAGACTTCCGGCCTGGTTGGCCGCCGCCAGAGCGTCCTTGAAGGCGGAGAGCGCGTTGCCTACCTCGGTCTCCCGGGCGGTGACCCGCTCCTGGAGCCGATGGACCATGTTCACCATGTCCGTATCCTTATGGCAGGCGGCGCAGCTCTGCAGCAGGGTCTCGTTCTCCAGGGGGCTCACCAGCAGGTGGCTGTGGTAGACGGTGCCGTCTTCATTTTCCTCCAGGGGCATATGGCAGTCGGCGCAGTTCAGGAGCTTGGCGTGCTTGCCCGAGAGGAAGGTCTCGAACTCCGGATGCTGGGCTTTCAACAGCTTCGCGCCGGTGCTCTCCTGGGTCCAGTCGGCAAAGTCCATGGCGTCGTAATAGGCCAGGATCGCCTCGGGGGTCATCTCCTCCACGCTGCTGTAGGGCATCATGGTCTCCTTGTCCGCCGGCGTGAAGTAGTACTCGATATGGCACTGACCGCAGGAAAGGGTGGCGGGATCGATCGTCTCCACGTTGGCGCCCAAAGCCTTGGTCACATAGCTGTGGGTCACCACCAGCTTGCCCTTTTCACCCGCCTCGTTGCCGTGGCAGGTGTAGCAGCTGACGTTCTCCTCCATCATGGCCATGGCCTCGTCGAAGGGGATTTTATAGGCGCTCACGCCCTGATCGTTGACCAGCTTCGCAAAGTTGGGCGTCTTGCAGGTGAGGCAGTTGGCCAGGGGATGGGGCCGGGCCGTATGGGCCACGTCTTCCAGCGTGTACTCATGGCCCCGGGCGGAGCCGTACTCCTTGGCGAAGCCGAAGCCCTCATAGATGTTCTTGAGGTAGGCGTCCTGATCCAGGTAATCCACGATGTAGCTGTTCTTCTTGTTGTCGCCCATGGTGGCCACGATCTCAGGATAAGCGGCCGCCCAGTCCGCGGCGTTGATGGTGCCGTCCTTGCTGGAAGCTGCCGGTGCGGCCACGGTCTTGTAGCTGATATCGTCACGGGTCAGGGGCGTGGTGCGTCCCAAGCGGAACACCAGGTTCTTTCCGCCCACGACGCCGCCCAGCAGCAGCACCGCCAGAATGACGATGACCAGGCCGATGAGCAGCTTTGCCGCTTGATTTCTCTTCTCCATGCTATGCCCTCCTTATTGCGCCAGCGGCCGGGTGATGACCTTGCTGGGGCACTTCTCGGCGCACTTGCCGCACTGGGTACAATTCTCGTAATTGATCTTGGCCACGTTCCCTTCCATGTGGATGGCGTCGTGTTCGCACTGCTTCACGCACAGGGTACAGCCGATGCAGCCGGCGGAGCAGACCTTCTTGACCAGGGGCCCTTTGTCCTTGTTCCGGCACTGGACCACCACATGCTTCGATTCCGGGATGAGCTCGATCAGGCCCTTGGGGCAGGCCTTCACGCACAGGCCGCAGGCCACACACTTACGGGGGTCCACCTGAGCCACGCCGTCCACCAGGGTGATGGCGTGCTGGGGGCACACGTTCACGCAGGAGCCGAGGCCCATGCAGCCGTAGTCGCACTCGCCCACGTTGACGCCGGAAAAGGCCGCCGTCCGGCAGTCGGTGACGCCCACGTAGTTGCCCTGCTTCTTCGTGTTGGCGCAGGTGCCCTTGCAGCGGACGAAAGCCACCTGCCGCTCCAGGATCTGAGCGTCCTTGCCCATGATCCCCCCGATCTTCTCGGCCACGGCCGCGCCGCCCACGGGGCAGCCGTTCACCGGCGCGTCTCCGGCCACGATGGCCGCCGCCATGGCGTCACAGCCCGCAAAGCCGCAGGCGCCGCAGTTGTTGCCGGGCAGGACCTCCCGCACGGCCGCTTCCCGCTCGTCCACGGGTACGAAGAACTTCTTGCCCGCAAAGACCAGCCCGGCGCCTACCACGATGCCGATGACCACAATCATGATCGTCGTTATGAGAATGATCATACGCTCTTACCTCCCTCAGAACGACAGCTTGGAGAAACCCATGAACGCGATGGACATGAGTGCCGCCGAGATGAGCACGATGGGCGCGCCGCGAAGGGGCGCGGGCAGGTCCTCCTCCCGGATGCGGGACCGGATGCCGGCCAGGAGCACGATGGCGATCGTAAATCCCACCGCCACGCCGAAGCCGGAGACCACGCTCTCCACGAAGGTGTACTCCGCCTTCACGTTGTCGATAGCCACGCCCAGCACGGCGCAGTTGGTGGTGATCAGAGGCAGGAAGATGCCCAGGGATTTATAGACGGCGGGAGAGGTCTTCTTGAGGAACATCTCCACGATCTGCACCAGGGCCGCGATGACCAGGATGAAGACGATGGTCTTCATGAAATCCAGGCCAAAGGGCTGGAGCACGTAGGTGTACAGGAGGCTCGCCACCGCCGAGGCGATGGTGATGACGAAGATGACCGCCACGCCCAGGCTGGCCGAGGCCTTCATCTGCTTGGACACGCCCAGGAAGGAGCAGATGCCCAGAAACTGGTTCAGCACCACGTTGTTGATCAGCGCGCCGCTGATGAGGATGAGAAGCAGGGATTTCATTTGGCTTCCTCCTTCCTGTCGTCACAGCTCATGGCGCAGGCGGCGCAGTTGCCGCTGCAGCCGTCGTTCTCCACCAGCTGCTTCTGACGGGTCTTGATGCCGATGGCGTTCATGATGGCGATGAACAGGGCGATGACCAGGAATGCGCCGGGCGCCTGGCCGAAGATGGCCACGGGAGGAACGCTCTCCGGCAGCACCTGGGCGCCGAAGACGGTCCCCTGCCCCAGCAGCTCGCGGACGATGCCCGCCAGCGTCAGGGCCACGGTGAAGCCAAGGCCCATGCCGATACCGTCCATGATGGCCAGACCCGGTTCATTCTTGTTGGCGTAGGCCTCCGCCCGGCCCAGGATGATGCAGTTCACCACGATCAGGGGGATGTACAGGCCCAGGGCCTCGTCCGCCGCCGGCAGATACGCCTTGATGAGCAGCTCCGTCACCGTCACCAGGGAGGCGACGATCACGATGTAGGCCGGGAGCCGGACCTCGTTGGGGATCACCCGCCGAAGCAGGGAGATGATCAGGTTGGAGAACACCAGCACCGCCGTGGTGGACAGGCCCATATAGATGCCGTTCATGGCGAACTTGGACACCGCCAGGGTGGGGCACATACCCAGCATGAGCACCAGGGTGGGGTTCTCCTTGATAAGGCCGTTATACAGCCGTTCCGTGTATTTGTTCATATCATTTCCCTCCCTGCAGGACGCTGTGGAAGAAGTCCAGGCCCGCGTTCACCGCGTTGACCACCGCTCCGGAGGTGGTGGACGCGCCGGAGATGGCGTCGATGGCGTTGTCCCCGGAGACGCCGCCTTTGTTGTGGACGAACTGATCCACGGCCTTGCCCACGAACTGGTTCGTGAAGGCGGGCTCCTTGGCCAGCATGCCCATGCCCGGGGTCTCGTTCAGCGTGGTGAAGGCGATGCCCAGCACCTTGCCCTCGGGGTCGAGGCCCAAGGACAGGGTGATGTCTCCGTCGTAGCCGTCGCCGCTGGTGACGCTCAGTGCGTAGCCCACCACGTTGCCCGCGGCGTCCTTGGCCACGAAGGCCTCGTTGACGTAGGCCTTGCCGAACTTGGTACCGTAGACCTGGCCGTTCAGGGCCGCGATGGCCGCGTCCGCAGCCTCGTCCCGCTCAAAGTTCTCCGCAGCCGGCACCACCGATCCGTAGGCGGCGGCCTTGGCGTCCGCCTCGTGCTGTTCGATAGTCTCCTTGGTCATGGAGTAGACGCCGGAGAGGGCCACGCCCGCGATCAGGGTGATAAGGGCCAGGGCGATGACCGGCTTGGGGATCCGCTGCCTGAGAGGCGGGAGCTCCACGCCGCTGGCCGCCCGGATGGCCTTCTTGCGATAGGCGTAGGGCTTGGGGATGATGTACATGTCGATGAGGGGCGTGAACAGGTTCGCGATGATCACGGAGTAGCTGAAGTAGTCCACCTTGCCCAGGATCCGGAACAGGGCCCCCAGCACGCCGATAAGACAGCCGTAGACCAGCTGACCCAGGCGGCTCACCGGGGAGGTGGTGTAGTCCGTGGCCATGAAGAAGGCGCCCATGACCACGCCGCCGCCGCAGAGCTGCGCCGCCAGGTAGGAGGGCTCGAAGCCCCGGCCGCCGAAGAGGCCCATGATCAGGGTGAAGGCGCCCAGCACGGAGAAGCAGATCTCCCCGTGGATGATATCCAGGCCCCACAGGACGAGGCCGCCGATGAGCAGCGCCACGATGGAGCTGCCGATGACGCCGTTAGCCGTGCCCAGGAACATGCTGGTCACGTCCAGATCCAGCCGGGTACCCGCCTCCATGGCGTCGGACAGGACCTTCAAAGGTGTGGCCGACGTGACGCCGTCCAGGGCCGGGAATTTGGTCATGGCCGTGCCGAAGGAGATGAGCAGGAAGCAGCGGCCGGCGAGGGCCGGGTTGATGAAGTTTTTGCCCAGGCCGCCGAAGCAGCATTTCACCACGAAGATGGCGAAGATGGAGCCCAGGACGGGATAGATCACCGGGGTGCTGGGCGACAGGGACAGGGCGAGGAGCATGCCCGTCACGGCGGCGCTGCCGTCGCCGACGGACAGGGGCTTCTTGCTCAGCAGGCAGAACAGGGCTTCCGTGCCGATCGCCGCCGCGATGGAAGCGGCGATGACCAGCAGGGCATGCCACCCGTACACGAACACGCCCACCGCCGCTGCGGGCAGGAGGCTGATGAATACGGTGTGCATGATGAAGGAGGTGGTCCACCGATCCCGCACATGGGGGCTTGCAGATAGATTCAGTGTCATGGCTTATTTCCCTCCCCCCTGGGCAGCCTGGGCCGCCCGCCTCTTGGCCAGGATCTCCGCCTTGGTCTGCTTGAAGTTCTGCGTCAGGGGGCGCTTGGCCGGGCAGATGAAGGTGCAGGACCCGCAGAAGATGCAGTCGAGACCGTAGAGCTTCTTCTCGTACCGCTCCAGGTCCCCGGCGATGATGGCGTCGGCCATCATCTGGGGCATGAGGCCGTTGGGGCACACGGTGGTGCAGCGGCCGCAGTGGAGGCAGGTGGTGAGCTTCAGCTCCGCCGCTTCCACCTCGTCATCGAGGAGCACGGTGACGGCGTTGGTGGTCTTGGTGATGGGCACGTCCAGGGTGCTCACGGAAAGGCCCATCATGGGGCCGCCGGAGATCACCTTCTTGGGCTCCGCGCCCTCCTTGAGACCGCCGGCCGCCTCGATCATCTCCTGGAAGCTGGTGCCGTCCCGGGCGATGAAGTTGGAGGGGGTTTTGACGCCCTCGCCGGTGACGGTGATCACGTGCCGGAACAGGGGCTCGTTGTAGAGGACCGCCCGGCCCACGGCGTAAATGGTGCCCACGTTGTCCACGATGCACCCTACGTCCGCCGGGAGCTTGGAGGTGGGATAATCCACCCCGGCGATGACGCTGATGAGGCTGCGCTCGCCGCCCTGGGGGTACTTGGTGCGAAGCTTCTGGACCCGCAGACGGGGATGGCCCTTCACGGCCATCTCCATGGCGGCGATGGCCTCGGGCTTGTTGTTTTCGATGGCGATGACGCCCTCGGCGTTGGGGAAGAGCCGGAGCATGATCTCCATGCCCTCCACGATCTCTTTGCCGTAGCCCCGCATAAGCTGGTCGTTGCAGGTGATGTAGGGTTCGCACTCAGCGCCGTTGGCGATCAGATACTTGATCTTCAGGGGCTCTTTGGGGGCCAGCTTCACATGGGTGGGGAAGCCGGCGCCGCCCAGGCCCGTGATGCCCGCCGCCGCCACCCGACGCAGGATCTCCTGGTTGGTGATGTCGGCGATGTCCTGGCGCTGCCCGAAGGTGCCGGCCTCGGTGTACTGGCCGTCGTTGTCGATGACGACGCACTCCTGCAGCACGCCGGCGATGGTGCGGCGCTTCTCCACCGCCTTCACCGTGCCGGAGCAGGACGAAATGACGTTGGCGGAGACGAAGCCGTCCGCTTCCGCGATGCGCTGGCCCACCAGCACCGGATCGCCCTTCTTGACGATGGCCTTGGCCGGTTTGCCGATGTGCTGGGCCAGGGGGAAGACCATCTCCCCTTTGGCGTCGAATACGCGCAGCGATGCTTCCTTGCTCAGTTCCTTGCGTTCCCTGGGATGCACACCGCCGCGAAACGTGTCCCTCACATTCGATCCCTCCTTCATTGCGAATGGTTGCCCGCCCTGCGGGCGGCAAATACACACTTAGAGCAAAAGTATACTCTTGTTAAGAATACCAAATGCGGCAGGTTTTGTAAACCAAAACAGCACCTTTTCGTGAAAATTGTTTTTCCTTCCCCGTAGCAGGCGCAAAAGAAGGGTAAGGAGGCCGGTTGCCTCTTTCCTCCCGGGGAAGATCGTGGTATATTGATATATTGAAAGAAAACCTGTCACAGGAGGTAACCCCATGAACAAGACGCCCGAGGAACTGGTAAACCGATTCATCGAGACGAGAGACGCCATCCGCGCCGCTTTTCGGATGGAGAGCGAGTATATCTACCCCGTCTGCGCCCAGATCTTCCTGGCCGCGGACAAGCCCGTGGAGGCGGAGCGGCTGGACAGGTGCAAGACCCTTGTGAAGAGCAGCACCAGCGTCTTTTCCAGCTTCCGGGGGAACGTGAAGCTGCCGCTTCTGTGCATGCTGGCAGCGAAGGACGATCCGGAGGACTGCTGGGACAGGACCCGGCGGTATTACGCCCTGCTCAAGGAGGTCTTCTACGGGTCCGAATACCTGGCTCTGGGAGCCATGCTTCTCGCCGACGTGGCCAAGGAGGAGGATGTGCCCGCCCTGGCTGCCCGGGGCAAAGGGCTTTACCAGCGCATGAAGAAGGAGCACCCGTTTTTGACCGGCCAGGAGGACAGCGTGTTCGCCCTGATCCTCAGCCAGAGCGCCCGCAGCGACGACGAGCTCATCGAGGACATGGAGCGCTGCTATGAACTGCTGAAGGAGCGCTTCCCCGGCGGGGACGGGCTCCAGGCCGCCTCCCACGTGCTGGCCCTGTCCTCGGAGGACCCGGTGGACAAGGCCTTAAGGATGATCGGCATCTTCAACGCCGTCGAAGCCGCCGGCGGCAAATACGGCAAGGACTGGCAGCTGCCCATTCTGGCGGCCCTGTCCCTGGGGCAACGGTTCCAGGAGGATCTGGCCAGGGAGCTGCTGGAGATCGACGCCCTCCTCTCGCAGCGGAAGGGATATAAAGGCCTGTTCGGCCTGGACAAGCGGACCCGGTCCATGCACGCGGCCATGCTCCTGTCCCTCCGGGACGAGGCGGAGCCGAAGCAGCCCGTAGAGCTGGTGGGCGCCGCGGCCCAGCAGGCCGCTTTGGCCATCATCGCCGCCCAGCAGGCCCTCATGTGCGCCGTGATGGCTTCCTCCGCCGCCTCCAGCGCGGCGGCCGCCAGCCATTGATAAACGATGCCGCTTTTCCTGATGGAAAAGCGGCACAAAAGAGCTTTGTTCGGGAAGTGCGGCTTTGCTGCACTTCTCTTTCTTATTCCTGCGTTTCTCCCCCCGTCAGCTCCCGGGCCAGGCGATACAGGCGGGAGACGTTGACGAGCAGCTGTTCCCGGGAGAGCTCGCCGGCGGAGAGCCCCGCCAGGATGTCCTTGTAGTCCCCCCGGCTGCCGGGCATGAACAGGTCGCCGCCCGCCGCCGCCACTTTGCGGGGCTGGGTGGCCGGGTATTTGTTCAGCTTGCTGTTCATAAAGCCCAGGACCCAGTCCGTCATGACGATGCCCTCGAACCCGAATTCGCACCGCAGGATATCCTCGATCAGATCCCGGCGCTGGGCGGTGTGGTCGCCGTTGATGAGATTGTAGGAGGTCATGAGGGCCTTGGGCTGGCTCTCCCGCACGGCGATGCCGAAGCCCTTCAGGTAGATCTCCCGCAGGGCCCGCTCGGATACGTTGCTGCTGTTGCCGTAGCGGTTGAACTCCTGGTTGTTGGCGGCGTAATGCTTGACGGTGGTCCCCCGGCCGGGGTGGGCCTGGACGCCCTTCGTCAGGGCCGCAGCCATCTTGCCGCCGATCAGCGGGTCCTCGGAGAAGTATTCGAAGTTTCTTCCGCAGCGGATGGACCGATGGATATTCAAGGCCGGGGCCAGCCACAGGTGTACCCCGAAGCGCTCCATCTCGTCCCCCACGATATCGCCGCACAGACGGGCGAAATCCACGTCCCAGCTTTGGGCGACGGCGGTGCCGATGGGGATGGCGGTGCAGTACTGCTCCTCGATCTTGACACCCCTGGGCGGCTTCTTTTCTCCGGCGATCAGGTTCGCGACGAATTTGATCACGGGGCCCATGATCTCCGTGAAGCTCTCGGGCATGATGCTGTGGCCTACGGCGTGGGCGCCGCCCTGCTTGTCCCGATAGAATCGTTTGGACAATCTGAGCCCCGCCGGGCCGTCGGCCATGACTAAGGGCTCCATGCCCGCGTCCCGCAGTTTGGACGTGGTCTCCCCCGCCGCACCCGCCACGTGGACGCCGGAGTCGCCGATGGGCAAATAGGCGCCGAGGCCCGAAGCATAGGACCCTACGTTCGCCTGGACCAGCAGCTCGTCGGGGACGGCGCGCAAGCTTTCCTCTATGGGATAGACGCGCTTTTCGGGCACGGTCACGGTCTCGACAGCGTCCGGAGAAACCTCCAAAACGGGCAGATCAGCGGGCAGGTCCGCCCTTGGCCGGGGCTCCGGCCGCCAGTCCGTAAAGCCCGGTTCGCCCAGGCAGGGACGGGTTTGAAGGGTCACGGCCTCCTCCCCCAGCCGCAGGACGGCCGCGGGACGAGCCGAAGCGCTGCTGTTGCCCACGTTCAGGACGTAGTCCCCCGCTTCCAAAACAAAGGCGGACCGGGCCGCATCGTAGGCGGCGCAGTCCCGAAGGTCGAATACGGCCTCCACCGTTTCCGTTTCCCCGGGCTGCAGCAGCTTCGTCTTGACGAAGGCCGCCAGCTCCTGCCGGGGCCTGTCGATCCGCCCGTCGGGAGCGCTCACGTAAAGCTGGACCACCTCCCGCCCGGGTCGTAGGCCGGTGTTCTTCACCTGCACCTGGCAGGCTGCGGCGCTGCCCGTCAGCCGGATCTCTCCGGGCGTCAGCGCAAAGGTGGTATAGGATAGTCCGTAGCCGAAGGGGAACAGGGGCTGCTTGTCCACCGCCTCGAACCAGCGGTAGCCCACGTAGACGCCTTCCCTGTAATTCGTATCGTCGTGGTCGCCGAAATCCCCTGCGGTGGGATAGTCCGCCCACCGGGCCCAGGTGGTGGCGAGCTTGCCGGAGGGGTTCGCCTTACCCAGCAGGATGTCCGCCAGGGCGGCCCCGGTCTCCACCCCCAGCTGGGAGAGGATCAAAATGTTCCCCACCTCCAGCACGGGACCCAGGTCCACCGGCCCGCCTACGTTCAGCACCAGCATAAACCGGCGGAACTTTCTGTTCAGGGCCAGAATGTCCCGGATCTCCGATTCGGTCAGCAATATGTCCCCGGGCACCGGGTCCCGGTCGCTCCCCTCGCCGGAGTTGCGGCTGAGGACGTAAAGGGCCGCGTCGCCCTCGCCGTCCAGGGGAAGATCGTATTCCGGCTCCGCCATGGACTTGCCCATGCCGTAGAGGAGCACGTTGGTATGATGAGCCTTGGCCTCCGCCCTGAGCCGGTCCAGAAAGCTCCGCTTCGCCGCGGCGTAGGCATCGTCGTATCCGTCCAGCCAGGCCCCGGTGGTCAGTGTGAAGCCCGCCGCCACGAGCCCCTGTTCCACGGTCACGAAGGACCGGGAATTCACCTCGCCGGACCCGGTGCCGCCCTTGACGGTCCGGCGTGCGCCGTTGCCGTAGATTGCGATAGGCCCCGGCCCTGCCAGAGGAAAGGCCCCGTCGGTTTTGAGCAGCACCGTGCAGTCCGCCAAATGTCCCCGCAGCATCTCTATATGTTCCCGTTCATAAACTTCCATCGCCGTTTCCTCCTAACGCTCATTTCTTCGTATCCTCCAGCCCCAGATACTGCCGCAGGGCGGGCAGCTGCGCAAGGCAGTCGTCCCGGCCCAGGAAGTACAGGTCCCGGAGCTTGTTCACGTCCCCTTCGATGACGCCCACCTCTATGGGCCGGGAGGGGCATACCTGCAGGAGCCGCCCCTGCTTGTGGAGTCGCCGCAGCTCTTCGCACTGGTGATTGTATCGCCGGGAGCCCTCCGACAAAGCCGCAGCCAGGGCCGGATAGTCCCGATAGATCCGGTTCACCGCGCTCTGCTCCCGGCGGACCAGCCGTTCCGCCACGGCGGGATAGGCCCGGTAGATCCGTCCGGCGCCGGGAAGCTTTCGCTTCACGTAGCCCTCGGCCAGAGCGTCCGCCCGGCGGCGCACCCGCCCCCTGTCCCGGAAAGCAAGCTCCCGGGTGCGCAGGACCAGGATCTTTTCAAAGCCCTCCTCCATGGCCCATTTATAGGGGATGGCGCAGGCGCAGCCCCCGTCCAGATAGGGGGTCCCCTCGATCATGACCACCGGGGAGATGAAGGGCATGGTGGCGGAGGCCCGGGCGGCCAGCAGGATGTCGCCGCACTTCCCCTTTTCAAAGTAGGTCGCCGCCCCTGTCTCACAGTTGGTCGCCACGGCCACGAACCGCTGCTCCGGCCGGTCGAACCGAGCCCGATCCAGAGGTTCCAGCACACCCCGCTCCTCCGTGAGAAAGCCTACGTCCAGGATGCTGTGGCTGTGAAGCAGGGACCTGGCCCCGATGTAGCGGCTGTCGTGACGGTAGGCCAGGTTCGTGCGGGCGGATCGGCCGATCTGCCCTGATACATAGTTCACCCCGGCCAAAGCTCCGGCGGACACGCCGATGACGCAGCTCAGATTGAGCCCGTTCTCCATCATGGCGTCCAAAAAACCCTGGGTATACAGGCCCCGGAAGGCTCCGCCCTCCAGCACCAGGCACCCCGGGATCAGGGTGTCGGCCGCCCGGCCGTGGGGGATGCCCGCCAGGATCTCGTCGGGATCGACTTCCCCGGGAAGGATATGCTCGCTGATAAAACTCATTTCGTTCTGTCCTTATGCTTCGTCCGCCGCCCTCAGGGCAGAGGCGGATATTTCTTCATGTCGTAGCGGTCGTGGGTGAGCGCGCTGGCCGCCTCGCTGTTTCCCGCCAGCTCCAGGAGCCCGCCGGCCCGGTACCGGGCGGATTGGTCCTGGTTGGAGGTCTTGCAGGCGGCGTTGGCGATCACCGTGACGGAGGGGTCGGCCCCCGGTTCCGCCCGCAGGATGGCCGCCGCTTCGAAGAACAGGGTGGCCGCCTTGATATGATAATCGCCGGAGACGATGGCGATATACTTGATCTCGGGATGATCCCGGGCCAGCAGTTCCAGGCTCAGACGGGCATTTTGGGCCGTGGTGCGGGAGGCCTTTTCCACCAGGACCCGATGCTTGGCGACGCCCTGCTTCTTCAGCCAGGAGGACATCTGCCCCGCCTCCGTGGCGCTCTTCTTCTTGGACGCGGTGCCGCCGCCGGTGCAGAGGACGTAGGCGTTGGGATACTTTTTCGCGC
>CAMHDC010000014.1 GCA_946183765.1 uncultured Clostridia bacterium
GCCTTTGCGCCGTTGCACAGACACACAAGGGCCAGCAGGAGCATAAACATACGTTTCATGTTGGCAGTATACCATGCGCCTTGCCTGGGGGGGAAGGGTGTGCTATACTGAATTTACAAAAGATACGAAAAGGGGGTCTATCTCATGCGCTGCAGCTGCAAGGTGTGCGGCACCTATATGGTCCAGCGGGAGCAGGGCGTGGAGAGTGGCTGCGTCTGCCCGCAGTGCTTCTATACCTGTTCAGCCTGCGTCACCCCCGAGGGCGGCCAGCCTCTGAGCCCGGATCAGCTGCGGACGGTGCTCCTGAACCGTCAGTTCCTGGACCGGGAGGAGGAAGGTTATTCAGACCCCTTCCACGGCCCCATGAAGCCGGATGAGTACGAAGATTGAGCACATAAAAAAGAGCCATGCGGCTCTTTTTCTTATTCTCTATTTTCCTACACAGAATCGCGAGAAGATGCGGTCGATGACGGTGGCGTCCACGTCCCGGCCGGTGATAGCGCCCAGATGATGCAGCGCCTCCCGGATATCCGTGGCAGCCAGGGTGAGCTCGTCTGCGTTTTGGGCGTGGTGCAAAGCGTCCCGGGCGTTTTCCAAAGCCTTGATATGGCGCTCGTTGGTGATGGCTGCTCCCTCCCTGGCCCCGGACAGGGCCACGATGCGGCGCTTCAATTCGTCCAGGCCGTCACCTGTTTTGGCGCTGACGGACAGCTCGCCGAAGGCGTCGTCCGTTTGAAGCAGGTCGCCCTTGCTGCGCAAGATCAGCCGGTTCTTCCCCGCCGTAAGGGCAAGAAGCTGTTCGTCCTCCTCCGTCAGAGCTTGGGTGCCGTCCAGCAACAAAACCACCACGTCCGCCCGATCGAGGGCAGCCTTGGCCCGATCGATACCGATCTTTTCCACCAGATCGCCGCTGTCACGGATGCCCGCCGTGTCCACCAACCGCACAGGTACGCCGAAGAAGCTGGTTTCCTCGTCCAGAGTGTCCCGGGTGGTGCCCGGCAGATCCGTGACGATGGCTCGATCCGTGCCGATGAGGGCGTTCAAAAGGGAGCTTTTTCCCACGTTGGGCCGCCCCACCAGGGCCACGTAGACCCCTTCCCGCAGGACCCGGCCCTGCCGCCCTTCGTCGATCAGGGCGTTGATCTCCCGCCGTGCCTTCTGGAGGCTCTCCGGCAAGGCTAACGATACGTCCTCCTCCACCTCGTCCGGATAATCCACCGCCGCGTCGATGGCGGACAGGCTGTCGATCAACAGTTCCTCTATGCCGCCGATACGTTCCGACAGCTTCCCGTGAAGCTGTTCGAGGGCGGCTTTCAAGCTCTCCTCCGCCCGGGCGGAGACCACGTCCATGACCGCCTCGGCTTCGGAAAGGTCCATCTTGCCGTTGAGAAAGGCCCGCTTGGTAAACTCCCCGGGCTCCGCGGGCCGGGCGCCGGTGCGGCTCAGCCGTTCCAGCAGCCGGGCCACCGTGCGGCTGCCCCCGTGGCAGGAGAGCTCCAGCATATCCTCCCCGGTGTAGGTCCCCTTCCCGGGCAGAAAGCAGGCCATGCCGTCGTCCAGCACTTTCTCCCCGTCCAACATATGGACGAAGCGGAGCATCCGGGGCGTTTTGCTCACGTCCCGGTCCAGCATCTCCCGGGCGATTGTCGGGCACAGCGGCCCGGACACCCGGATGAGGGCGATGGCCCCGCCGACGGCGGTGGACGGGGCGTAGATGGTGTCGACTGTCATAGCTGCCTCCCTACAAGAAAAGGGCCCGTTCGGGCCCTTGTTTCGTCAATCCTCGGGGGTGATGATGACCCGGCGATTGGGCTCCTCGCCCTCAGAGTGGGTGGTGACGCCCCTGAAGCTCTGAAGCGCGGAATGGATCACCCGGCGCTCATAGGGATTCATGGGCTCCATGGCGAAGGAACGGCCGGTCTTGGCCACCTTGAGGGCGTTGCGGCGGGCCAGGCGCTTGAGGGTATCCTCCCGACGGGCCCGGTAACCCTCGGTGTCGATGGAGATGCGGCGGTAGCCGTTCTCCTTGCGGTCCTTGTTCTCATAGAGGGACACGATGTACTGGAGGGCGTCCAGAGTCTCGCCCCGCCGGCCGATGAGCAGGCCGTCCGTGTCGGAGTCGATCTTGAGCTTGATCCCTTCCTCGTTCTCGAAGGCGGACACGGTGCCGTTGACGCCCATTCGGTTCAACAGCTCCTGCAGGAATTTGGCCGAATCCAGTTCCTCAGCCAGCTCCTTGGAATAGGGCAGCTCCTCCACAGGCGCGGCAGCTTCCTTCTCCTCCCGGGGCTGTTCCCGACGGCGGTCCGAACGCTTGTCGCCGCGGCCCCGACCGTCACGCCGATCGTCCTTGCGATCCCGACGCTCCCGGCGCTCTTCCCGCTGCTCCCGACGCTCCTCGTTGATGGCGGAAAAATCGGGGACCACCGGGGTCTCCCGCTCCACCAGGCGCACGATGGCGTTGCGGGCGCCGAAGCCGAAGATGCCCTTGCTTTCACTCTGCACGGTGATGATGTCCACCTGGTCGATGGTGACGCCCATCTCGTTCAGGCCGTGGAAGATCGCTTCGTCCACCGTCCTGCCGGAAAATTCCATACTTCTCATGGGTCAGTTTTTCTCCTTTATCTGCTTAGCCGCCCGCTTGCGCTTGTCACGCTCGATGATATCGGGGAGCTTTTTGTTGATGATGACGTTGATGGCCGTGGCGATGACGTTGCTGAGGATCCAGTAGATGGAGAAGGTGGCGTCATACTGCCAGCAGAAGAACACGGACATGGCGGGCATGATGTACATCATGGTCTTGCCCATGTTGGCCGCCTGCGCGTTGGGATTGTTGGTATCCTGTTCCTTTTTGTTCTTGTTCTGCTGCTGCATGGACACCCAGGACAGCAGGAAAGAGGTGCCGCCGGCCAGGATGGGCAAGACGGCATAGCCGTTCACATAGCCCTTGTAGGCGTCGATGCAGGGGCCCATGATGGTCTCATAGGCGGTCAAAAAGGCGGTGTTGTCCTCGGCGAAGGTCAAAGCGCCGGCAGCGTCCTTCACAAAGAAGCCCATGCGAAGGAGCAGCTCGTCCAATGCCTGCTGATGCTCGGTGTAGAAGATGAACTTGTCGATGAAGGTGGCCTTGGTGGCGGCGAAGGTGCGCCAGAACTGCTCGCCGGTGAGGACGGCGGAGCTGGTCAGGTTGTCGGGACGCCAGATGTTGAGGATCCAGAAAAACTTATACTGATTGAACAGCTCGATGCCGGCCTGAGGATCCTTGTCCATGGTGAGGAGCAAGGAGAGCATCTGCTCGTTGGACCAGGCGCGGAAGGCGTTGATGAACATGAACAGCAGGGGCATCATGATGAGCAGGGGAAGGCAGCCGGACATGGTGCTGACGCCCTTCTCCTTCATGAGCTTGCTGCGCTCCTGGTTCATGCGCTTGGGATCGTTCTGATACTTCTTCATAAGGCGATCCAAATCCGGCTGGATCTCCTGCATCTGCACGGAAGACTTGCGGGACTTGATGTCGCTGAAGATGGTCAGGCAGCGAACGCCCAGGGTAAAGATGAAGATGGTGAGGACGATGGCATAGGAGGCCTGTATCCCGGAGGACATGATGGACTCGTACAGCCACCGCATGCCGGCCAGCAGCCAGCGAGTGAGAAAGAAGGAATTAGTCAATGTTGCTCTCCTTTATAACCTGTGCCGTCATCAGGGAACGGGGTCGTAGCCGCCTTTACAGAAGGGGTTGCAGCGAAGTATCCGCCATACGGCCAGGCCCGTGCCCTTCAGGGCACCGTATTTCGTGATCGCCTCCCAGGCATACTGGGAGCAGGTAGGGGTAAAGCGACAGCGCGCAGGAAAGCAGGGGGAGATATGCTTCTGATAGAATCGGATCATCCCGAGCAGAATCTTCTTCACGGCTGCCGTGCCTCCGAAGGAGCGGGTTCCTCATATACGCCGGCCCGCTGCAAGGCGCTGATCATGCTTTTCTGCATGGACAGGAAGGGCGCCGTCAAAGCGGCGGACCGTGCGATGAAGATCAGGTTGTATCCGGGCTTCACCCGGGGCAGCAGCGGCGAAAAACACGCTTTCAGGCGGCGTTTGGCCCGATTGCGCATGACGCTGTTCCCGATCTTTTTGGATACAGAAAAACCGACCTGGACCTTGTCCTTTCGGTTCCGGGCCGTCACCAATACGAAGCTTCCACCGCCGACCTGCCGGCCGGTCCGATAGGTGAATCGAAACTCCTTATGCCGTTTCAAGGAAAACGTCCGATTCAAAAGCCGATCAATACTTTCCCGTAAATAGCAACGCACGGCAAGCCATAGCCTGCCGCAGCGCTACAAAGTTGTGCGGCATAAGCCGCGTCGCGGAAGCTTCGCTTCCGATCTCCGCCGACCGCTGAAGTCCTGATATCTCAGGCGCTCAGCTTCTTGCGGCCTTTGGCGCGCCTGCGCTTCAACACATTGCGGCCATCAGCAGTGGCCATGCGTTTACGAAAACCATGGACCATGCTCCGCTGCCGTTTCTTAGGCTGGTAAGTGCGTTTCATGCCATACACCTCACTTAGTTTAGAATATCTTCATGGAAAAAGCGCTCGACGCGCTATCCTCCAAAATGAACCTGCTCCATTATACGGGAAAGGGTATGCCCTGTCAAGCAAAATTTCAAAAGAAAATGCGGCGTTTCCGCCGCAGCCGATCCCGCCGTTTGCGGCTTTACGCGCCGCCTACCAGGGGGAGAAACTCCTCTTCCCCTCTGCCGCTGGATGCGCAGAGCTCCGCCACCAGGACCTGACGGGCGGTGAGGTACATCTTCCGCTCTCCCGCGGAGAGGCCCCGCTCCTGATCCCGCTTCATGAGGCACTTGACCACGTCGGCCACCACCAGGGCGTCCCCCTGCTTGAGCTTGTCCAGGTTCTCCCGATACCGCTGGTTCCAATTGTCGCTTTCCTGAGAGCAGTCGCCGGATTTGAGATACTCCACCACCTGGCCGCAGGTGCCCTCGTCGATCAACGGACGCAAGCCCACGCTTTCAGCATTCCTGACCGGCACCAGCGCCGTCATACGCCCCATGAGGAAACGCAGCAGATAATACTGGTTGGTTTCGCCCAGGATGCTTTGCTCCTGGATCGCTTCGACTTTACCCACCCCGTGCATGGGATAGCAAACCATATCGCCTACCTGAAACACGCGCAGCCTGCCTCCTTTCCCTATAACTGGTTTAAGTATACCACAGGCTTCCCGAAGTTGTCAAAGAGAAATTTAGTTAAAAATTTTCATATTATAGTACAGGTGTTATAGCATGTCAAGTATTTTTTCGGAGCGTTTTTCGAGCTCCGACGCCAAAAACGAAAAACAGAACGCCATAGCGTCCTGTTTTCACTTGAATCTTTTTTCGGTTCGGTCACGGGTTGCCGCCGTCCGTTCCTGCGCTCGTCATCGGGCTGGCCGAAGGGCTGATCGCTTCGGAAGCCATGGGCGTCTCGCTGGGCACGGGGACGACGGTGACGACGGCCGTAGCCGCAGGCGCCATAGTGGCCGTCCATGTGGGCACAGCGGTGGCCGTAGGCTTGACGCTGGCGCGGCAGGTACAGCCGCCCAGCAGCGCGATGACGGTCAGCACCGTACCGAGAAAGATCCGGATCTTATTTCGTTCCAAGGGGCATACCTCCTTTTTCAAGTGATGCCCTTAGTCTTGCCCGTCGGAAACGAAAACATCCATGCCAGGTTTTGCCAGTTTTTTTGCTTCTATCAGAACCACCTTCGCTCTTTCGCCGCGGGCGATCAGCTCCATCCGCTTGGGCTCCAGGCGGTTCTTCCGCAGCAGAGTGAACAGGTCCGCAAGGCCGTCCGCCCGGTAGCAGAGGCACAGCCGCCCGCCGTTGTCGAGCAGCGCGAAGGCCGCCGCCAGGAAGTCGTCCAGCCGGTCCCCGTGCCGCTGCCGGGCCCGCTGAGGATCCTCCCCCGCCGAGGATCGGGCATAGTACGGCGGGTTCATGGTGACCAGATCAAACCGGCCATGGCCAAGGGCCTTGGGCGCCTCGCTCACGTCCAGCTCGTAAAAGGGGATATCCTGCCCGTTGCGTCGGGCGGACAGGTCGGCCAGCCGGAGCTGAGCGGCGTCGATGTCGATCCCAGTGAAGGGGCAGCCGTAGAGGGCGTTGGCGTATACGGGAATGATCCCGTTGCCCGTACCCAGGTCCACGGCCCGTTCGCTCCTTTTCGCGTGCAGAAAATGGACGAGGCGCACCGGGTCCTCCGTGAAGCGGCCCAGCTCCTCGTCCTGATAGATGCCGTACTGTTCAAATTGCAGGCTTTCCCAGCGCATACCCGTTAAAACTGGCCGATGACGCCCAGGGAGACGCCGGTATAGTAGTGCAGAAGGATGGTTCGGTAATCCGCCCCGTCAGAAGCCATGCCGTTGGCCCCCGCCTGGCTCATGCCCACCCCGTGGCCGAAGCCCTTGGTGCGGAAGATGACCTCGTCGTTGGTGACTTCCACGGTAAACATGGCGCTGTCCAGGCCGAACAGCTTCCGCGCCGTCCTGCCGGTGACCTCGTCCTGGTTCAATTGCAGCTTTTCCACCCGCCCGCTGGGATAGAGGGAAAGGACCTTCAGCTGCTCTTCCAACTTATCCTCCTCCATGTTGGCGTTGGGGCGGGCGCCGTTGACCTTTTCGACGAAGGTCCCGCGGTGATATCTGACCTCCCCGGTCTGCCGGCTGCCGATCTCATGGGGGCTCTCCACCGAGCGCAGATAGGCGAAGGTGCTGCCGTACACGTTCTCGCTGTCCTCGGTCCAGCCGCCGGACGCGGCGTGATACATGGCGTTGATGGGCTTGCCGTTGTAAAGCATGACCTCCCCTGCCGTATCCATGACCGCCTTGGCGATGACGGAATATCTGTACGTATAGGTATCCCCCCAGGACTTATGCAGCTTCGCGTCGGACCGGTAGGTCTGGCAGCAGCTGCTGGAAGTGCAAACGTCCGCGTTGGGGTTGGTTTTACAGCCGCCGTGCCGAATGGAATACAGGGTATAGGTCCGGCTGGCCACGGCCTGGGCCTTCAGCGCCTCCATGGGGTAGCTCGCCCCCACTTCTCCGGCGACCACGCCCAGAATATACTCCTCCAGGAGCATGTCCCGCACCTCTCCCTCGTCCTGGAAGAAGACCTTCACGTAGGTGTTGTGGACCTTGGTGAAGTTGACGTCCACAGGCAAAGGTGACCAGGTAGGTGCGGGGATGATGGGCTCCGGCGATTCCTCCGCGCTGAGGGCGTCCCCCGCCGGCAGAGCGCAGGCACGAACGACCCCCACCGCCAGCAGCACCAGCGCCACCAGCAGGGCGGTGAGCCCCATCAGGATGGGCCAATGGACGGTATACACCTTCTGTTTTTTACGGGAACGCTTTTTCTTTTTGCTCATGGTATCATTATATGCGTGTATTGTTGCGGAATAAATAGATATTTAGCGAACAAGCGGTAAATTTTCTTCTTTTTTCTGTCCCATTCCCCGCCTTGAAAGTTGCTTATCCCTATGCTATACTTCCCCATATGAACATACATTTTTCACCCGAGGCCCAAAAAAGGGAGCAGACCCCGGTAGACAACCTGTTTTTCAGCGAATTCATGCCTGACGCCGAAGGCGAGGCCGTGAAGGTGTACCTTTACGGGCTCATGCAGTGCCGCTTTCCCTCCATGGGGGACGTGTCCGTCGCGGAAGCCCTGAACCTGACGGAAGGGGCCGTGCTTACCGCTTTCGTCTACTGGCAGAGCAAGGGGCTGGTCCGCATCCTCAAGGAGGACCCCCTGGAGGTGGAATACCTGACCGTGGAGCAGCCGGCGGTGACCACGGCGGTGCCGCTGAAGTATCAGTCCTTCGTCCGCGCTCTCAACGAGCTCACCGCCCCCCGCCAGTTCAGTATGCGGGAGCTGGGCCATATCTACGACTGCCTGGAGGTCTTCCATCTGGAGGAGAAGGCGGTGCTGGAGCTTGTGAGCCACTGCATGGAGGAGAAGGGACGCCGGGTGTCCATCCAGTACATTTCCACCGTGGCCAAGAGCTGGGCGGACGCAGGCATCTTTACCTACGAGCAGGCCAGGGATTATATCGCCAACGCTATGGTCCGCAAACACGGCGCCGCCGCGGTGCTGCGTCGGTGGAGCAAGCGTCGGCTGCCCACGCTGGATGAAATGACCATGTACGATCGCTGGGTCAAGGAATGGGGCTTCGACGACGAGGCCATCCTGGCCGCCTGTCCCAGGCTTACCAGCACCTCCAGCCCTTCCTTCGAAGCGCTGGGGGATCGCCTAAGGGAGCTCTACGAGCAGAACAAGCTGAAAGCGGCGGATATCCGGGCGGACAGCGAGAGTATCAGCGACGAGAAGGAATTCGCCCGCATGGTCTTCGCCCGCATGGGCAAGGTGTCCACCCCCACCCGGGACGACGTGCGGCAGCTGTCCGTGTTTATGGACGGGCCCGACGGCCTCTCCCGGGAGGTGGTGCTGCTGGCCGCTGAGGAGTGCGCCGACGCGGAACGGCCCTTCGGAAAGCTGAAAACCATCCTGAAGGACTGGATGGAGCGGCATATCGGCACCGTGGCGGAGGCGCAGAAGGCCCTGGCGGAGAAGAAGGAAACATTCTATCCTGTGGACAGCAGCCATAAAGCTCGCAAGCGGAATACCCTGCTGAACTATGCGGAAGCAGCTCCTGCCACTGCAAATATTGAAGAGATCTCTTTGGACTTGGATGAATTATGACGCATACCTTTGAAACCCATTATGCTGACCTGCGTCGCCGGGCCGTGCTTCAGCTGGAAGCCCGTCGAAAAGAATGCGACGCTTTGGATCCGGCTTTTGCCGCCCTGAGAGCGAAGCGAAGCCGCGTGTTTTCCATGCCCGCCCAGGGAGCAAAGCTGACGCTGTCCACGCTGCGGCTGGAGGAGGAAGCGCTGCTGAAACGATACGGACTCCCGAAGGATTATCTGATGCCTTCCTATGCCTGCCCCCTGTGTCAGGACACCGGATATGTGGGCAGTCCGGTCAAAAGGAAATGCGCCTGTCTGTTAAAGCTGGAACAGCAGAATCGGGTAGAAGCCGGCCGCATCAACGAGCGGGAGGTTTTTTCTCATTTTTCCGATGACATCTACCCGGATGAAGCGTCGCTGGTGAACGGACGAAAGATCCTGGCGTATTGTCAAAAATACGCTGAAACCTTGCCCTCCCCCAAGATCCCCCAGCTCTATCTTTTCGGGCAGGCAGGCCGCGGCAAGAGCTTTATGGGCAACGCCATCGCCGCCCGCGCCATCGAGCGGGGCATCGATACTCTGCGGCTCACCGCATATCGGATGACGGAGGAGGTCATGAACGGCTTCTCCACCAACGTCTCTCCCCTGCCCCGGTTCACTCAGGTACCCCTGCTGGTACTGGACGATTTGGGCACGGAGCCGATGATCCCCAACGTGACGGCAGAAGCCCTTTTTGCCATTGCCGATCAGCGCAACAGCGGAAGGCTCGCCACCGTATATATCAGCAATCTGACCAAGGATGGGCTGCGGGAGCGGTACGGTGACCGGATCGCCTCCCGGATCATGGACGAGAACATCACGCGGTCCATCGAGTTCAAGGGCAACAGCCTGCGCTATTTTGGAGAGGATGACCGCTGATGCTGTATCTTGTCGCCACCCCCATCGGGAATCTGGGGGACATCACCTATCGGGCCGTTCAGACCCTGCAAAGCTGTGACGAGGTGTGGTGTGAGGACACCCGGCAGACCGCCAAGCTCCTCAACCATCTGAACGTCAAAAAGCCTCTCACGAGCTGCCACGAATACACCCAGAAGGAGAAAGCGCCCCTGCTGCTGGAAAAGCTGAGGAGCGGCCTCGACATCGCCTATGTGTCCGACGCGGGCATGCCCGGCATCTCCGATCCGGGCGCCGTACTGGTGCAGGCATGCATCGAAGCGGGCCTTTCCTACACCGTCCTCCCCGGTCCCTCGGCGGTGCTCACGGCGGCGGTGCTGTCGGGACTACCCCTGGATCGCTTTGCCTTCTTCGGGTTCCTGCCCCGGGAGGGGACGGAGCGCAAGAAAGCGCTGAGTGATCTTGCTGCCTGCGGCTGCACGGCCATCCTCTACGAAAGCCCCCACCGGGTGAAGGGCACCCTGTCGGACGTGCTGAACGCCGCCGGAGACTGCTCCTGCGCCCTGGTGCGGGAGTTGACCAAGGTCCACGAAAGCTGCCATCGGGGGCTGATTTCTGAGGTCATAGAGGCCCTGCCGGAGGAAGTGAAGGGCGAATGCGTGCTGCTGTTTTCCGTGCCGCCCAAGGCGGAAAGCGCGCCCACAGCGGAGGAGCTGGACGAGATGCTGCTGCGGCTTATGGACCATATGAGCCTGAAGGACGCCGCCAAAGAGGCCAGCGAAGCCCTGAAGCTCCCCAAGAAGCAGGTCTACGCCCGGGCGTTGGAGCTGAAAAACGAATAAGCAAAAAGCCTGTCGAAACGACAGGCTTTTGTTATGCTTCCGTTCTCTTACAGGGCCATGACGCTGGCTACGATGGTGAAGACAAGACCGATGACCATCAGCAGCGCCATGAAGATACACATCCAACGTACGAACCGGCTGTGCATGCTGTCTCCTTACGCCGCCGGATCGAAGGCCTGCACGGCATCGTCGTCGATGACGATGTTCGCCTTAGCCCGCCAGGCTTCCATCTGCTCGGTATAGTAGTTGCTCTCGGCGTAGTTCTTGAGGGTGCTGTCGATGACGGATTTCACGTCCTCGTAGGGGACGAGACCGGTGGTGCCTTCCGCCCGCTTGACGATGTAATAGGTGTTGACGTCGTTGCCGTCGCTGTCCTTGGTCACGGCCTGGACCATGTCCACGTCACCCACATTCATGTCCTTGGCCAGCGTGTAGACGGCGCTGTCGAAGACGCTATCGTTCTCACCGATGGCCATGATCGCCTGGGCTTTGCCCTCCGCGCTCTCGTTGTCCTCTGCGGTGCGGTAGTCCTCGAATTCCTTGCCGCCCTTGATCTCGGTCAATATCTCATTGGCCTTTTCGGCGTCAGAGTTCTGGATCACCTGAACGAAGAGGAAGTCCTCGGGAATGTAGAGATAGGGGATGTCGGTGTAGCCCTGGACCATATAGGAGGCGTTTTGCGCATAAGCGCCCTCCACATAGGCATCCTCATAATAGGTCTTGGCGTACTCGGCGTAGATGTCCTTCAGCTCCGCCTCACTTACGTTCCGCTCGGCGGCGAAATGCTCCCTGATCTTTTCGGCATAGGCTTCCGACAGGGCGGAATGCTCGCTGCGCTTCAAAAAGGTCTTCTGGTTGATGCCCATGTTGGAGAAGTAGTTGGCCAGCATGGTGGCGGCATAGGTCTCAGGCGTCTGGGAACCGGAGGACTTGGCGCTCTCCAGGATCTGCTCCTTCAGATTGGTCAGAGCGTCCTTGGCGGACTGGGCCACCGCATCCAGCTCCTCAGCCGTCAGGTTGATGCCCAGTTCCTTGCCCATCTGAATAAAGACCTCGCTGTCGATGAGGTTGTTGAGAATGTCCTGCTTCAGTTTGTGCATGCCCGACTCGGTGGAGGTGTCGTAATGCTCGCCGTAGCCATAGTACAGGGCATACATGTTATAGGTATCGATATTGTTATAGTAGTTGCTCAGGGACGCGGCGTATTCGTTCTTGGTGATCTTGGCTCCGTTCACCGTGGCGATGGCCTTGTTGCGGGTGAAGTAATTGTCACCAAAGGAATCCTTCCGTAGCAGCATGATGAGGCTGGCCGCCAGCACGATGATTACCAGGGCCACCGCAGCGATGAGCAGAATCTTCTTGGTTTGACGTTTCATGGTAAGTTCGTTCTCCTGTTTTTTCTAAACAATCTTGTGAATTATAGTATAAAAGACCGCCCTTGTCAATTCAAAGGCGGCCGCTTCGCTGCTTTTTTCACGATTATTCCATTATTTCAATCGAAGGTAGGCGGCCATGCCTCCCGTGCGGCCCTCCCGTCGATAGGAATACAGGTTCATGGTTTCCTGGGTGCAGACGCCCATGAGGAAGATGTTCTCCGGCAGCACGCCCTGCTCCATGAACTGGCAGGCGGCCACCTGCCACAGGTCCACCGTGGGGTTTCCCCGTCCGTTGACGCCCCGAAGGGGACAGACGGGAAAGGCGGCTTCGAAATCTTCGCATACGTCCTCCCCCACCTCGAAGCACTTGGGGCAGATGGAGGGGCCCACGCCGCAGAGCATGTCCCCGGGATCGGAGCCGTAAGCCTTTTGCATCTGGGCAATCACGTTCCCGCCGATGCGGCCCAGCGCCCCCCGCCATCCGGCGTGGCAAAGGCCGATGGCCTTCCGCACGGGGTCGAAGAAGTAGAAGGCCATGCAGTCTGCGTGGCCGGTGATCAGCGTCACTTCGGGATCGTCGGTAATGAGACCGTCGCAGGGAGGCAGGCTCTCCCGGGTATATCCCCGGCCCCGATCTTTGCGGTCCACCCGAAGCACCGTGATCCCGTGCTCGTAGCTGTCCATGACCATGGACTCCTCCGGGAATCCGGCCCCACGGCTGAATCGGCGGTAGTTCTCCATGACGTCGGCCCGCTCGTCGTGGGTGAAGCTCAGGTTGAGCCCTGTGAAAGGCGGTTTGCTGACGCCGCCGATCCGGGCGGAAAAGCCGTGGTCGATCTCGGGACGAGCCGAAAAAGCAGGCAGGGTATAGATGCCTACGCCCCCCTGCTCCCGATAGTCATGCTCCACCCGGATGCGGTCGAATGCTTCTTGAAAGGATGCCCTGTCCATTATGCGCCGGTGTTCTCGTCCAGAAGCCGCTGCAGCTCCTCCATGAAGGTCTGGGTGTCCTTGAAGCTGCGATAGACCGAGGCAAAGCGCACGTAGGCCACCTCGTCCACGTCCTTCAATTGCTTCATGACCAGCTCGCCCAGGGCCGCCGTGGAGATTTCGGAATCCAGGGAGTTGTTCACCTCCCGAACGATGCGCTCCACCATCTGGTTCTGCACGTCCGTGGAGATGGGCCGCTTCTCGCAGGCCTTGCGGATGCCCGTGGCGATCTTCTCCCGCTCAAAGGGCTCCCTGCGTCCGTCCCGCTTCACCACCATGACGGGGTTTTCCTCGATCCGCTCAAAGGTGGTGAACCGGCGTCCGCACTGGATGCACTCCCGCCGGCGGCGGATAGCCGTGCTGTCCTCGTTGGGACGGCTGTCCACGACCTTGCTCTCCATGCTGCCGCAGTAACGACA
>CAMHDC010000015.1 GCA_946183765.1 uncultured Clostridia bacterium
CCCACCTTCTCCGCCTGCTTCGGCCAGGCCTTCCTGGAGCTGCATCCCACCAAGTACGCCGAGGAGCTGGTCAAGAAGATGGAAAAGAGCGGCGCCAAGGCCTACCTGGTCAACACCGGCTGGAACGGCACCGGCAAGCGCATCTCCATCAAGGACACCCGCGGCATCATCGACGCCATCCTGAACGGCGACATCCTGACCGCGCCCACCAAGATGATCCCCTACTTCAACCTGGAAGTGCCCACGGCCCTGCCCGGCGTGGATCCCAAGATCCTCGATCCCCGGGACACCTACGCCGATCCCGCCATCTGGGAGGAGAAGGCCAAGGACCTGGCCGGCCGGTTCATCAAGAACTTCAAGAAGTACGAAACCAACGAAGCCGGCAAAGCCCTGGTTCCCGCCGGTCCCCAGCTCTGATTCAGTCTGCTGAAAACTGCGTTTTCAACAGACTGAGGCTCTGCTTTCGCTTCGCTTCCAGCCCCTGCCTATACGCTGTGCGTACCGGGCGGCAGGTCCTGCAAGGTGTCAAACCCACCGCACATGTCGCTGGGTTTGACGGATTTTAAGCCGGCCGTTCTTCCCCCCGCAGCCATGGTTGCCGGGCGGCTACACCGCCCGTTATCATCCGTTTTATTCTTACGCAAAACAGCGGGCAAACGCCCGCTGTTTTTGTTGACTTTTGCTTACATCCTGACTAACCCAAGGGTTTATCCCCTGGCCTGCTCGACGAGCCAGGAGAACAGGGGGTCCATGTTCGTGAGGCCGTCGGGGTTGCGGTAGGCCCGCTCCGGGTGCCACTGGACGGCCAGCAGCGGGTAGCCGGGCTGCTCGAAGGCCTCGATCATGGTGACGCCGCAGCCGGTCCAGGACGCGGTGGCCACGAAGGGCTCGGCCAAGCCTCCCTCTGGGATACACTGGTGGTGGTAGCTGTTCACCATGAGTTCGGTCCCGCCGGTGAGCCGGTTCAGCAAGCTCCCCTCGGTCACGGCCACGGGATGCTCCGCGCCGGCGGTGTGGGTGGCGCCGCACCAGGTGGGGATGTCCTGGATGAGGGTGCCGCCGAAGGCCACGTTCAGCACCTGGAGTCCCCGGCAGATGGCCAAGGCGGGTTTGCCCGTCTTCCAATACTTCTCGATGAGCTGCAGCTCCAGGGCGTCCCGGTCCTGGTCGATGTGGACGGTGTCGTTCAATATCTCCTGGCCGAAGCGGGCCGGGTCCACGTCTACGCCGCCGGTGAGCAGGAGCCCGTCCGCCACCTGGATCAGTTCGTCCAGCCCGAAGGAGTTGCCCACGATCACGGGCACGCCGCCGGCCTTCACCACCGCGTTCACATACTCATGGTTCAGCCGGACCACGTTCAAATCCCCCACCATCAGGTTGCTGGTGGTCACCAGGATCAACGGTTTCTTCATCTTGCGCCCCTCCCGTCCTGTCTTTATTCATATTGTACCTTGGTCTCCGATCGTTGTAAAGCCTCTGTTAACCTTGATTCGGTTTCGTTGACAGGGGTTTGCCCGGGGGCTATAGTGGGTGTACATTGGAGAAAAGAGGGATATTGAGCATGAAGAAGATGAAGACGAGAGACGTGGCCCTGGTGGGCCTGTTCGCGGCGCTGACGGTGATCTGTTCCTGGATATCCATCCCCCTGGGGCCGGTGCCCGTGACGCTGCAGACCTTCGCGGTGTTCCTGGCGGCGGCGCTGCTGGGCAGCAAGCGCTGCACCTGGGCGGTGCTGGTGTACATCCTGCTGGGCGTAGCGGGGCTGCCGGTGTTCTCCGGATTCAAGACGCTGAACCCCCTGACCTTCGGCTACGTGCTGGGTTTTTTGCCCCTGGGGCTGCTGACCGCGGCGTCGGAAAAGCTGTTTTCGAAGACCAAACTGGCCCTGCCTTTGGGCATGGTCCTGGGCCTGTTGGCGTGCTATTTCATCGGCACGGTCTGGTTCTACTACGTCATGCATTTTCGGGGCACGGAATACGGCTTCGGAAAAATTCTGAGCCTGTGCGTGGTCCCCTTCATCGTGCCGGATCTGGTCAAACTGGGCCTCGCCTACTTCCTGGCCCAAAAGCTGGGAAAATTTGTCAAATAAGTGTCTCCACCTCATCCACCGCCTACGGCGGTCCCCCTTCCCCTCAAGGGGAAGGCTTTTGCAGGATAAGCACAAGTGCGTTGTATACGCACGAACTCGATTTATAGAGGAAGGCGAGCGGGCTGAAATATGTGAGATTCAGCGACATGTGCGGTGAATCTCACACCTTGCAGGGCCCGCCGCCCGGTGACCCGTATGGGTCATAGGCGGGACCTGGAGGCGAAGCGAAGGCGGAGCACCCCGCCGCAGCGGCCTCAGTCTGCCGAAACTTTTGGTTTCGGCAGACTGAAATTCATACTTTTGCAACGTTTTGGACGAATATGGGGTGTTTAATAGCAGTAGCAGAAACAAGGAGAACAGGCGTATGAAAAAAACTTTCAATATACTATTTACCCTGCTGCTCCTGCTGACCGGCTGCCACAGCGCCCCGGCGGCGGAGCAGCCGGCAGCAGCCCCCCAACCCACGGTCAGCGTGACGGTGATGGAGGTCCAGGCCTATACCGCCGCGCCTACGGATCTGCCCCTCCCGGACCTTACGCCCGCGCCTGTCCCGGAGGAAGACGACGGGGCGGCCGAGGAGCGGATCGTGGGCCACTGCATCAGCATTTTGGACGCCCTGCCCTATCGGGCTGACCTCACCGGGGACGGTCAAACAGAAACGGTGGACCTGGTCGCCCTCCCGGGGGAGACGGACGGACAGCCCCGCTGGACGGTGTCCGTGCAGAAGGGCCAGGAAACGAAGCTGTTCCAGACCGACGTCCCGGAAGACATGCCCTGCGATCTGTTTGCGGGGGACCTGGACGAGAACGGACAGTACGAGCTGTTCTTCCACGGGGATCTGGCCTCCAGCGACTATCTGATCTACGCCTTCCGCAGCGATCTGAGCGTCCTGCTCTTCGAGCCGGACGACCGGTTCGTCCGCTGGGGCGAGGCGGGCGAAAGCTCCGTCTTCGCCGGCTCCATCGAGGGCTTCGAGGACGGGCACATCATTGTGGCGGGCGCGGTGGACATGCTGGGCACCCACTGGGGCGTCAGGACCCTGGCTTTGGGCGAGGACGGCGTCATCGGCCCCGTGAGCACGGTGTGGACCTTCGACGAGGACATGGAGCTGGCCCTGACGGTGAAGAAAGAGCTGACCGCCTATGCGGCCCGGGCCCGCAAGGACCCCGGCGAAGCCTTCACCCTGGAACCCGGGACGAAGATCGTCCCCCTCTGCAGCGACGGATGCGCCCGGTTGTGGTTCGAGACCGACAGGGGCAAGGGCGGCGTGCTGCTGCTCACCCCCGACGAGGAGGACATGTGGCTCATCGACGGGGTCCTCGAAGCGGAATACTTTGAAGAATTACCCTACGCAGGATAGGAGACAGCTATGAAAACCTTTTTGAAGATACTGCTGACAGCGGTGATCCTGGCGGGCCTTGGCTACGGCGGCTGGTGGGCGTATAACCGCTACTTCGCGGAGGCCCCCAAGGAGGGCACCGTCTACGTTCAGTCCGTGTCCGCCATCACGGGCGTGGGCCCCGCCGGACGCACCAGCCGATACAGCGGCGTGGTGGAGGCCAAGAATGTCATCGAGGTGAACCCGGACAAGGATCTGACCGTGAAGGAGTGCTTCGTTTCCGCCGGGGACAAGGTGGAGGCAGGCGCGCCCCTGTTCAGCTACGACGTGGCCAGCATGGAGATCGCCTATGAACAGCTGCAGCTGGACATCAAGGGATTGGAGAACGGCATCCAGACCGGCCGGGAGAAGGTGGAGAGTCTGAAAAAGTACCTGGCGCGGGTGGCCGAGTTCAAGAAATACGAAGTCCAGGTGCAGATTCAGACCGAGGAGCTGGAGATCCGCAAGAAGGAATACGACCTTGCCGGCAAGCGCGAGCAGGCGGAGGACATGGCCGCAGCCCTGGAGAACACCGTGGTCTGCTCCCCCGTGACGGGCAAGATCCGCTCCGTCAAATCCTCCGACGGTACCGGCGGCCAGGATTACTACGGAGAGGGGACCCAGAGCAACGCCTACATCACCATCGTGGCCGGCAACGATTACTGCGTGAAGGGCACGGTCTCCGAGCAGACCATCCACACCCTCCAGGAGGGTATGCCCGTTCGGATCACCAGCCGGGTGGACGACAGCCGGTGGCAGGGCCGCATCTATCGAATCAACACCGAGGAGGCCAAGCAGAGCGGCAGCCGGTACTACTACGACGGCGGCGGCGAGCAGGCCAGCAAGTATGAGTTCTTCGTGGAGCTGGACACCAGTGAGGGCCTGCTCATGGGCCAGCACGTGTATATCGAGCCCGGCGCCGGGGACGATGACGCCGAAGACGGGCTGCTGCTGCCCCTCTACTACGTGGTGGAAACGGAGGGCGCGCCCTTCGTCTACGCCGCGGACAGCGAAAACCGCATCGAAAAGCGGCCCGTCGTGTTGGGCGAACGAAATGAGGAACAGGGCACCGTGGCCATTTTGGAGGGGCTCAGCTTCCTGGATCGGATCGCCTTCCCGGACGAAAGCGTCCAGGTGGGCATGGCCGCGTCCGAAACCGCTTACGTGCCCGAGGATATGGACATGATGAACTTCGGCGGCATGGATATGCCCGCGGGGGATCTGAACGAAATGTACATGCCGGACACGGAGATGCCCGAAGGGGATTTGAGCGACATGTATATGCCGGACATGGAGATGCCCGAAGGCATCCTGCCGGAAGCAGCCCCGGCGGAAGGAGCCGTGGGATGATCATCCAGCTCGAACACATCGAAAAGACCTACGGGACCGGGGCCAACAAGGTGCCGGTGCTCCATGATGTGAATATGCAGGTGGAAGCGGGGGAATATATCGCCATCATGGGCCCGTCGGGCTCCGGCAAGAGCACCCTCATGAACATCCTGGGCTATCTGGACGTGCCCTCCGGCGGCGTCTACCGCTTCGACGGTGAGGACAACGCCAAAGCCGGGGACGCCCGCATGGCCCGCATCCGCAACGAAAAGATCGGGTTCGTGTTCCAGAGCTTTCATCTCATGCAGCGGCGGCGGGCCTGGGAGAACGTGGCCCTGCCCCTGATGTACGGCAACGTTCGCCGCAGCGAACGCAAACGCCGGGCCGAGGAAGCGCTCAAGCAGGTGGGATTGGAGGACCGCATGAGCTTCTACCCCAACCAGCTCTCCGGCGGTCAATGCCAGCGGGTGGCCATCGCCCGGGCCATCTGCACCCGGCCCAGGCTTCTGCTGGCCGACGAGCCCACGGGTGCCCTCGATTCCAAGGCCGGACAACAGATCATGGACATCTTCGACGAGCTTCACAGCCAGGGCATGACCATCGTCATGATCACCCACGAGCACGCCGTGGCCGACAGGGCCCCCCGGCGGCTCTACATCTACGACGGCTATCTTCGGGAGGAGGCAGGCCAATGAAAGCGCTGTTGAAAACTCTGCTGATCCTGGTCATCGTCGCCGGTCTGGCGGCCGGGGGCATCTACGGCTACAGCCGCTACACCCTGAGCCAGCCCTGCGAGGTCCAGCCCGTGGGCAACTGGCTCCTGGAGTATTCCCCCAATCAAACCTATCTGGGGGGCAGCGTCACCTCCGGTCAAAGCCTGATCCTCTATCGGGACCGGGATCGGACACCCCTGGAGATCTACGTTACCGAAGGGCAGACCATCCGTGCGGGGGATCCTCTGATCCGCTACGACACCACCAAGGACAACCTGGACCTGGATGAAAAGCTCCTGGCCCGACAGAAGCTGTACGACAGCCTTCAGCCCCTTTATAAGGAGTACGCATATTACGCTTTCCAGCCCTACGAGCGTACCATGCCCACGGCTACGCCCACGTTCACGCCCACGCCCCGGAACTATCAGGGGACCGGTGCGGATGCCCGCGGGGGTCTTTCGGCACAGCGGCTGTTCGCGCCGGTGCAGCGGGACCTGGTGCGGATCGATCTGGACGGCGACGGCAGCGAGGAGAGGCCCTATCGGTATCGGCTCTCCGCCACGTCCACTCTGTCGGACCCCATTCCCGAGTCGCTTTTGACCGGCTTGCAGGCCGCCGCTGCTGTAACGCCGGTCCACGCCTGGTTCGAGACGGATTTGGGGTACCTGTATATCACTTTTTTACCCCCGGACGCCGCCAGCGGCCGGATCAACGCGCGCTTTGCCGCCATGACGGAAAAAGCTGCGCCTACGGGAGAGGTCGATCTGAACGAGCTTCGGCCCGCCTCCGGCAGCGGCACCCTGAAGGACCCCTATATCTTCCCCTATACCGAGGGGGAGACGATCCCCGGACCGTTCCTGGCCCGATACTGCCGGGAGGCAGGCGCCCTGGGCGCGTATCTGTATGTGGAGCTCCAGGGCCGGAAGCTGACCGTGGCTGCGGACTTCACCAGCATGGGGACCTATATCCTCCGGCTGAAAGCCACGCCCGTGTCCACCCCCACGCCGTCCCCCACACCCACGCCTACGCCTACGCCGTCCCCTACGCCGGAGCCTACGCCCACCGCCACGCCGGAGGGCTGGATTGAGGACGCGGAGCCCTATGAACCGCCCCTCTATTATGGGGCTATGGGCCGGGCGGAACGGCTGGCCTACGTGGAGCAGCTGGCTCAGCAGATCCGGGACGGGGAACTCCAGTATCGGCAGCTGTGCCACGACATCGCCCTGCTGACGGCCTCCGCAGAGAACGGCACTCTGAACAGCGCCATCGACGGGGTGGTCGCGAAGCTCACCCCCGACGCCAAGGCCGGGGAGCCCATGCTGGAGATCCGGGGCGGCAGCGGCAAGAGCGTCATCAGCTGCATGCTGGGCGAGACGGACCTCAATAAGTACCCGGTGGGCACGGAGCTCACGGGATTCAGCTACGACATCGGCAGCGAAATCACCGCCCGGGTGACCTACGTGGGATCCATGCCCGTCATGGACAACTATTCCAACGGCGGCAACCCCAACTCCTCGGGATACACCATGCTTCTGGAGGTCCAGGGGGACACGGAGCTGCCCCTCTACAGCTACGTGGAGTTCACCTCCTTCGAGCCCCTCTCCAAGTCCGGCACCATCTATCTCTACGAGGCTTTCGTCCGGGAGATCGACGGCCAGGACTGCATCTTCGTGGCCCGGGACGGGATCCTCCATAAGGTGCCGGTCCACACCGGGCGGCGGGTCATGGAGTATATCGAGCTGGTCGGCAGCGACCTCACCCGGGAGGACTACATCGCCTTCCCCTACGGCAAGACCGTTCGGGACGGGGCTTCCGTGGTAATCACGGACGGCAGCTGGTAAGGAAAGGAGGTCGCTATGCTGGAAAACTTCAGAGAAGCCTTCGACGGCATCTGGTCTCACAAGCTCAGGAGCGCCCTCACCATGCTGGGCATCATCATCGGCATCGCCTCCATCATCGCCATCTCCTCCACCATCATGGGCACCAACGAGCAGATCAAGCAGAATCTGGTAGGCGCAGGGAACAACACCGTGGAGGTGTCCCTCTATCAGGGGGACTACGTGCTGGACCCCAGCTATCAGCAGGTGCCGGAATACGTGACGCCCCTCGACCCGTCCATCCTGCCGGAGATCCTCAAGATCAAGCAGGTGGAGGACGCCAGCCTCTTCTACCGCCGGGACGCCTACGGCATGATCTGGTATGGGGCGGAGGGTCTGAACCAGGGGTCCGTCTACGGGGTGGACGAGCATTTCATGTCCGTCAACGGATACGTGATCCGCAGCGGGCGCGGCTTTCTCCCGGAGGACTTCACCGGGTTCAGGAAGGTGGCGCTCATCGACAGGACCGTATCCGAGACGCTGTTCATGGGCAAGAACCCGGTGAACAAGACCATTGAAATCATGTCGGAGCCCTACGTGGTGGTAGGCGAGTTTACCCAGAACAGCGCCTTCACCCCCACCATCACCTCCATCAGCGACTATTTCACCTACACCGACCATTCCGGCGGCAAGGTGCTGATCCCCGCCTCCACCTGGCCCGCCCTGTTCGCCTACGACCAGCCCAGCAGCCTGGTGGTCCGGGCCGGCAGCACCGACGACATGACCGAGGCCGGGAAGCAGACCGCCGCCATCCTGAACAAGACCCTGACCGGGTCCGGGGACGTGACCTACAAGAGCAAGGATCTGCTGGAGCAGGCCAAGAAGCTCCAGGAGCTGAGCAGCGCCACCAACCGGCAGCTCATCTGGATCGCCAGCATCTCCCTGCTGGTAGGGGGCATCGGCGTCATGAACATCATGCTGGTGTCCGTCACGGAGCGGACCCCGGAGATCGGCCTTAAGAAGGCCCTGGGGGCCCGGAAGCGGAAGATCTCCGCCCAGTTCCTCACGGAGGCGGGCGTGCTCACCTGCATCGGCGGCATCCTGGGCGTATTGGTCGGGATCGGCCTTGCTTACATGGTCAGCCGGGTCTCCGGCGTACCCATCTTCATCAGCTGGTACATCGTGGCGGCCACGGTAATCTTTTCCTTCGTGGTGGGCCTTTTCTTCGGCGCCGTACCCGCCGTCCAGGCAGCCCGTCTCAACCCCATCGACGCGCTGCGGCGGGAGTAGACCTTATTCTGTTTGCACAGAGCAGCCGGGAGAGCGTGCCTCTTCCGGCTGTCGTCTGCAGAGAAAAAACGGCATACGATTGACTCCGGATTCAGATGATGCTATACTGAATTATCTATCTGCCGAGGCGTTTTTCATGGTATTTTCGGGACTGACATTCCTGCTGCTGTTCCTGCCGACCCTGCTCATCCTGTATTTTTTGAGCAGGGATCTTCGCTGGCGCAACGGCGTGCTGGTGGTCTTTTCCCTGGTGTTCTACGCCTGGGGCGAGCCGGTCATGGTGCTGCTGCTGTTGGCCACCACCCTGTTCAACTACCTCGTCGCCCTGGCCATGGATCGGGCCGCCGGTCCCCGAGGGAAAAAGCTGTGGCTCATCCTGGCCGTGGCGGGTTCCCTGGCAGGCCTTCTTTACTTCAAATATACCGGCTTCTTCCTGTCCAACCTGTCCAAGCTCCTGGGCGTCGAGATCGCCTTCACCGCCCCCCGGCTGCCCATCGGCATCTCCTTCTATACCTTTCAGATCCTGACCTACACCGTGGACGTGTATCGGGGCAAGACCTCGGTCCAAAAGAACTTCGTTCGGCTCCTGCTGTACGTAAGCTGCTTCCCCCAGCTCATCGCCGGACCCATCGTCCAGTACGGGGACGTGGCGGCGGCTCTGGAAGAGAGGAGCACCACCGCCGACGACTTCATCGACGGCATGCGTCGTTTTTTGCTGGGCCTGGGAAAGAAGGTCATCCTGGCCAACATCTGCGGCAGCATTCTGCTGGAGTGCCTGCCGGACGGAGCGGCCCCCGGGTCCGTGGTGGGTGCCTGGGTCAGCGCCATCGTCTACTCCCTCCACCTGTACTTCGACTTCTCCGCCTACTCCGACATGGCCATCGGCTTGGGCCGCATTTTGGGCTTCACCTACAAGGAAAACTTCAATTACCCCTACTTCTCCGTCTCCCCCACGGATCTGTGGCGGCGATGGCACATCTCGCTGGGCAGCTTCTTCCGGGAATACGTCTATTTTCCCCTGGGCGGCAGCCGCAAAGGCAAGGCCCGGTACTATCTGAACCTGCTGATCGTGTGGGCGCTGACGGGCCTTTGGCACGGAGCCGCCTGGAACTACGTGCTCTGGGGCCTCTACTGGTACGTGCTGCAGATCGCCCACAAATCCGTGGAGAAGCCCTGGGCCAGGATGCCCCTCTTCCTCCAGTGGCTGTTCAACTTCGTGCTGACCATCATCGGCATGATGGTCTTCTACTATAATGATCAAAGCGCGCTGCTGGTCCATGTGGCCGCCATGTTCGGCGGCGGCGTGGGCTGGATGGACGAGGGCATTCTCTCGGTACTGCGGCAGTACGCCCTGTTTCTGCCCATCGCCTGCGTGGGCGCGGCACCCATCGTCCCCCGGCTGAAAAAGCTGGCTGAAAACCGGCCCTGGCTCACCCTGCTCGGCACGGTGTTCGCGGTGGCGGTGGGGCTGTTGTCCCTCCTGTTCCTGATTCGGCAAAGCTACAACCCCTTCATCTATTTCAGGTTCTGAGCATATGAAACGCAAGCTGTCCTTCCTGCTCCTATACGGTTCCCTGGTCCTCTTCGGAGGGCTGGGAGCGCTGCTGCTGATCTTCGGCGAAAAGGCCCCCCACGCCTCCCTGGCGGAGAACCGGATGCTGGCCGGATTCCCGGCGTTTTCCTGGGCCACCGTGAAGGACGGCTCCTTTATGCTGGGCCTGGAGGATTACCTCAGCGACGCCGTGCCCGATCGGGAGGTCTTCGTAGCCGGGGCCGACGGCATCATGGACCGACTCTCCCTCCATCGGGAGGCGGAGACCGCCGCTGACGCGGAAGCGGAACTGGCCGCCCAGCTGGCCGCCTTCGCTCAGGAGAACCAGACCCAGGACGATCAGCAGGAGATGGCCGCCTTCAGGGCCACCCCCTCCCCCGTTCCCACGCCTGCGGCCACGCCGGAACCCACTCCCGACGATCAGTCGACGGACGCCGCCCCGGAGGCTGACCCCACCCCCCTGCCGGAAAAGGACCTCTCCGGCATCCCCACCTGTTATTTCACCATGACCCAGGCGGACGGCTTTGTGAACAAGGTCTACACCTTCTCCCCGGAGAACATCCGGCGGGCTGTACGCATGCTGAACGCCTATCGGGCGGCGCTGCCCGAGGACGGTCACGTATTCTTCGCCCAGCCCCCCTTCCCGGGCCTGGCCTTCCAGCTTCAGGACGGCACCTGCACCGGCTGGGGCGGGGATCTGGAGGACACCATCAACGAATACAGCAATGACGGCGTGTACATGGTCAGCGTCCAAAAGGTCCTGGAGCAGCATCTGCTGGACGGGGAATACCTGTACTTCAAGACCGATCACCACTGGACTCCCCGGGCCGCCTGCTACACCCTGAACGCCATTTTGGCCGCCCACGGCATCGACCCCAAGCCCTATGACAGCTACGCCTTCCACGTGAACCGCTCCTTCTACGGCAGCGCCTCTCTGGGCAACCCCAACATCCGCAACGGCATGAAGCCGGATACCCTGGAGGTGCTGGTCCCTGACACGCCGGTGAAAGGCTATCGCGTATTTTGGGACAGGAGCGAGGTGGATGCGCCCCTCATCAACAACAACTTCGGCAATTACATGGTCTTCCTGGGCGGCACCCAGGGCCCCTGGCGCCGATTCGAAACGGGCGTGGACATGGATCGCAGCTGTCTGCTCATCGGAG
Source organism: uncultured Clostridia bacterium (assembly GCA_946183765.1). Classification (GTDB taxonomy): domain Bacteria; phylum Bacillota; class Clostridia; order Christensenellales; family CAG-138; genus RUG472. The sequence continues at coordinate 11,332 of CAMHDC010000015.1, forward strand.
ACTCCTTCTCCAATTGCTTTGTCCCCTTCCTGGTGCCCTACTATGGCACCGTCCACTCCTGCGACGTGCGGCCCGGCAACTTCGACGAGGTCAACATCCGCTGGAGCATTTCGGAGTACATCCGGGAGAACGGCATCGACGATGTGTACATCGTGTACTCCACCGCCAACGGGGTGAACACGGTCCATATCATGGAAAACCTGCTCCGGTATCTGTAAGAGGCTGCCTATGGAACAGAACGCGCAACGAAACAAGCTTCCCCTGCTGGGCATGATCGTCACCACAGCGCTGGTGCTGGGGGGTCTCTGCGCCCTGCTTTGGTGGTCAAATCACCGGTGGTCGGTCTATGCCCGCCGGGCCGCGGCCGCCGCGGAACAGGGGGACTGGTCCCTGGCCGAGCGCTGGGGCCATAAGGCCGAAAACGCCGGAGCTGCGGACGTGCTGAACGAGATCGCCGCCCAAAAGGCCGATGCCCTGTTCGAAGCGGGGGAATACGCCGCCGCCCGGACCCTGTACGGGGAGTTGAACAACACCCGTCAGGTCATGGCCTGCTCCTATAGGCAGGCGGAAGCGTCGGAAGCCGCCGGAGACCTGATCGCCGCTCGGGACGGGTTCCTGTCCGCCGCTGGGTACGAGGATGCCCTGGTGCGGGCCGACCGCTGCCGCTATGCTTTGGCTGAGGCAGCTTTGGCCACCGGGGACCGGCAGACCGCCTTCGACGGGTTCCTGGCCCTGGGCGACTTTGAAGACGCGCCCCAGCGCGCCAGAGCTTTGGCCGTGGCCATCACCGGCCAGGCCGACGAAGAAAAGGCTTTGCTCTACGCCCAGGGGTACACCCCCGAAAGCCTGTCCCTCCAGGAGCAGCTTCAGCAAAAGCGGGACGAGCTTCAGAGCCGCCGCCTTGCCGCCGGGCACGGGCACGCCGCCTTTTTGGCCGCGGACGGCACCGTGAAGGCCGCCGGAGACGATAGCTTCGGTCAGTGCGCCGTGGACGGCTGGCAGAACGTGACCGCTTTGGCTGCCGGATACGCTCACACCCTGGGCCTCACCGCCGACGGGCGGGTGCTGGCCGCCGGGAACGATGAATACGGCCAGTGCGATGTGCGCGAATGGACCGACGTGGCGGCGATCTGCTGCGGCCCCTGGGACAGCTACGGGATCACCCGGGACGGGACTCTGCTCCACGCCGGGTTCCGGGACTTGTCCGCCCTGTCAGGCTGGACCATGCTCAGCGCCGTCAGCGCCGGGGACGGAGTCCTGTTCGCTCTTCGGGGAAACGGGTCCCTCCTCAGCAGCCAGCCGGATCAGGCCCAAAGCTGGCAGGACGTGATCGATCTGGCCGCCGCGGGGCACGCCCCCGCGGGCCTCAAGCGGGACGGCTCCCTCCTGACAGCCGGCCGGGATCTGTCCGATTGGACGGACGTGGTTGCCATCGACAGCAGCGCTTCCCTGCTGGTGGGCCTGCGCCTGGACGGAACGCTGCTCGTGGAGCCCCTGCTGATGGCAGACGAAGAGCTTCTCGCCGCCCTGCGGGCAGAGCAGAATGTGATCGGAATCTCCGCGGCGGGCACCTATGTGCTCCTCCTCCACGAGGACGGCTCTCTCACCGCCCCCCACGCTCCCTTCGACATCTCCCCCCTTACGGCTCCTCAAAGTTAAGATTGACAAACGCCCCTCCGGAGGCTATAATACGTATGCTGATTTTGTGCCTGTAGCTCAGCTGGATAGAGCGTTAGACTCCGACTCTAAAGGCCGCA
>CAMHDC010000016.1 GCA_946183765.1 uncultured Clostridia bacterium
GGAGTGCCGATCTGCTGGATGTAGCCGTCCTTCATGATGACGATACGGTCGCCCAGCGTCATGGCCTCGGTCTGGTCATGGGTGACGTACATGAACGTCGTGTTGATCCTCTGGCGCAGCTTGATGATCTCCGCGCGCATCTCGTTACGCAGCTTGGCGTCCAGGTTCGAAAGCGGCTCGTCCATCAGCATCACCTTCGGCGCGCGCACGATCGCGCGGCCGATGGCCACACGCTGGCGCTGGCCGCCGGACAGCGCCTTGGGCTTGCGCTCCAGGTACTGGGTGATATCGAGGATCTCCGCCGCCTCGCGCACCTTCTTGTCGATCTCGTCCTTCGGGGTGTGGCGCAGCTTCAGGGAGAAGGCCATGTTGTCATACACGGTCATGTGGGGATACAGCGCGTAGTTCTGGAACACCATCGCGATGTCGCGGTCTTTCGGCGCAACGTCGTTCATCAGCTTGCCGTCGATGTACAGCTCGCCGCCGGAGATCTCCTCGAGACCCGCGACCATACGCAGGGTCGTGGACTTGCCGCAGCCCGACGGGCCGACCAGCACGATGAATTCCTTGTCCTTGATGTCAAGGTTGAATTCCTGCACCGCGACGACGCCCTCGTCCGTGATCTGAAGGTTTACCTTCTTCTTCTCGGGCTCGTCAGCCTTTTTCTTCTTGCTCTTCTTCTGCTCGCCGCTGACGAAGGGGTACACTTTCTTGATGTTTACCAGTCTGACTTCTGCCATGTTATCTGACTCCGCACACAGAGCCTCCGCTTGCTGTGTACTCACGGCCAGCCGCGATGGACTGCGCCGCGTTGCGACAGGTCTCCACACTGCCGCAGCCCGAGTCTGGGCTTTTTTATCCTCCTTTTTTTCACAGCTTGCCGGCCATTAGTGTGGAGTGGCCGGGGCTGTGGAAATTACATATGATTTGCCGGAGCACTGCAAAAGCAGTGCGTTTCAGCGCCGGCACGCCAGTTTTTTCTATCTCTTGCCTGTCAAAGGTTCTTGCCGTTGGCGGCGATCACGTCCCGATACCACAGGGCGGAGTCCTTGATCGTGCGCTCGCAGTTGTTGTGATAGTCCACATAGACCAGACCGAAACGGGGATCGTAGCCGGCGGCCCACTCAAAATTGTCCATGATGCTCCAGTACTGATAGCCCAGCACGGGGATGCCCTCGTCCACGGCCCGCTTGACCTGCAGCAGATAGCGGTGCAGGAAGTCCTGCCGCTGGGGGTCGTGCACTTTGCCGTCCAGCATCACGTGATCCAAGCCCGCATAGCCGTTTTCCGTGATCAGCACGGGCAGGCCGTAGCGCTCATACCAGAATTTGCTGGAGTAATAGAGGGCCTGGGGCGTGAAGTTCCAGCCGAAGCCGGTTTTGGGACTGCCCTGCCAGGCGTAGTTGTTATAGCCGTCCTCGGGGGGCGGGTAGTCCTGGGTGCCCTGGTAGCAGTTGAAGCCGTAGAAGTCCAGCTTCTGGGAGACGCTGGCCCATTCCTCCGCCGTGAGGCGGTACATGTTCTCGCCCAGGAGCGCCTCGGCGTCCTCCGGGGCTTTGCCCAGGAAAATGGGGTCGGCCCACCAGGTGTTGGAGATGACGAAGTCCCGGCCCAGACGGGTGGATTTCCGTCTCGCCTCCTCGATGGACTCCGGGGTCTCGTCCTTGGGCAGATAGCAGTCGCCTGTGGGCGCCATGCCGATCAGCGCCTTGGGGCAGAGACGGCGCAGAACGCTGACCGCCCGCCCGTGGGCCAGGAGGACATTCTTTGACACTTCCGCCAGGGTCTTGTCGTCGTTGTGCTCAAAGGGCGCATGGGCTCCGACCAGCATGCCCAGGCCGACGAACATCTGCGGTTCGTTGAAGGTCATCCAGGCGCAGACCCGGTCGCCCAGGGTTTTGGCGATCAGCTCGGTATATTCCGCAAACCAGGCGGGGCTTTCCGGGTTCTTCCAGCCGCCCTTGCGATACAGGGCGGTGGACAGATCCCAGTGATACAGGGTCACCAGAGGCTTGATGCCGGCTTCCAGCAGCGCGTCGCAGAGCTGCACATAGAAGTGCAGGCCCGCCTCATTGACCCGGCCCGTGCCCTCCGGCAGGACGCGGGACCAGCTCACGGAGAAGCGGTAGCTCTTGAGCCCCAGTTCCTTCATGATGGCCACGTCCTCCCGCCAGCGGTGGTAGTGGTCGCAGGCCACATCGCAGGTCTCGCCGTGGGCCACATGCCCGCCCTCATGGACCAGGGTGTCCCAGATGCTCTCGCCCCGGCCGTCTTCGTTCCAGGCACCTTCCACCTGAGCGGCGGCGCTGGCCGCGCCCCAGAGAAAATCCTTTGCAAAAGCCATCGTGTTCTCCTTAAGTTTTAAATCGTAATCGGTTTACAGGTCCTCGTCCGGCGTGATCTGTTTCAGCTGCAGGCGCAGCAGCTGGGTGTTCACAAAGGCGGTGAGCGCGAAGCCCGCCACCAGCCAGAGAAAGCTGATGCGCAGGAAGAAAACCGTGTGCCGCAGCAGCAGATACACCGGCAGCAGATTGAGCGCCGTCACCGTCAGGGCGATGAAGGGATTGCTCAGCGGCAGCAGCACCGCGTTTTTCAGGCTGTTGCCCAGGCTGTTTTCATACCAGGCCAGCAGGGGCCAGAGGTAGGAGTTGAACACGCCGATCACCGCCGCGGCCACCCAGCAGAGGCCGCGTAGCAGGACGTTCCCCTCCATGCCTCCCGACAGTCCCAGGAGCAGGTACAGCACCAGCAGCAACAGAGGGAAGAGCATCACCAGCCCAGCCAGCATGCCTTTTTTGAAACTATCCCGGAAGGCCTTGAAGAAATCCGGAAGGACGGTGGGATACTCGTGCCGGGCCATCTTGCGGGTGATCGTGTACATCGCGGCGGTGGAGACCCCGGCGGTCAGCAGCGGTGCCGAGCAGAGCAGCCACAGAATGTTCAGGGCGATGAAGCTGGCCGCCGTGCTGAGGATCTGATAGAGTTTGGAGTCCGGATCGAGTAATTTCATAACAGCATCTCCGCTTTCCGGGTAAAATGATTCTTATTTTTGGGGCCGAAAGGCTGCTTTTCTCCGCTTAGAAGAGGATGCGGAAGAAGCAGAGGTCGTTGACGCCCAGCTCTGCGTTCAGTTCCAGAACGCCGTCCGCCCAGCCAAAGGGGCAGGGCGCGTCCTCCACCGCGCTGCGAAGGCGGATCGTTTCCACCTCTTCCCGGTTGAGGGAGACGGGCCGTCCCATCTCCTCCCAGACGCGCAGCGGGTTTCCGTGCTCCTCATCCACCGTGCGCAGGAGCACCTCGCGGGGTTTCTCCGGCAGTTCGATGCGCACGCGGGCGGGCTCCTTCGGCAGGTCCAGATTCTTCATCTTCTGCCGGAAGAGCAGGACTTCCATCTCGCTCTCCTTCCGGAAGGCGGCGATGCCGATCTCGCCCAGGGTCGCGTCCGCGCCGAGATCCAGGCGCTCGTCCCCGGCGTCCGCGAGCATCTTCATGCCGTGGTAAACCGGCTTGGGGATGCCGTTTTGCGTCAGGATGCCGAAGCCGCCGTGGAATTCCTCCGGGAAGGGATGGAACTCCTCAAAGATATCGGAGAAGCACCAGATCGAGGACCCGGTCACATTCTCGGAAATGTCCAGGGCGGTCTTCACGTCATAGGCCGCCACCTTGCGGGTGTCGTTGGTGTAGGAGGAAAAGCCCGCGTTTTCGTTCCACTCGGTGTAATAGACCGGCAGACCCTGGGCCTGCTGCTTCACGACGGCACTGTTGCGGATCAGCCCGTCGTTGGGGATGTCTTCGATCTCGCTCTTGTCCGCCATGGCCGCGCGCAGGCTGTTGAGGACGGTTTTCTCCTCCATGCTCTCCATGGCCCGGCTGAAGCCCTCGGCCAGAGAGGCCATCAGCTTTTCGATGTCGAAGCCGGGGCCGCCGGCCTCGTCCATGTCGCCCTGGGTCTCCACACCGCCCAGCGGATCGCCGGCATACTGATGGGTGCTGACGAAGTCGACAGGGACCTGGTGCTCGCTGCAGTAGCGCAGGAAGGAGACCACCCACTTGCTGCCGGAGGTGGAGGGGCCGCCCACCGGGATCGCCGGGTCCACTTCCTTGATGGCGCGGGCGGTGATCTCATAGAGGCGGAAATACTCGTCCCGGCTGCCGTTCCAGAAAGCGCCGGGCAGATCCGGCTCGTTCCAGACCTCAAAGTACCAGCTGCGCACTTCTTCGGCGCCGTAGCGGTGGATCAGAAAGCGGACGAAGGCCTGAATATAGTTCTTCCAGGCTTCCTCGTCCTCGGGCGGGACGATGAGAGGCTTGTAGAAGAAGCCGCCCTCCTTGACCCGCTCCGGATCCCGGGTCATCAGGTTTTTGGGCATGAAGGACAGCTCCACAAAGGGCTTCATCCCGGCGTCGAGCACGTTGTCATAGGCCACGCCGCAGTTGTTGAAGTTATATTCCAGGATCCGCTCCTTCACCGGGAAGGGAATGATCTCGGAAAAGTCGGTGCAGGTGCGCATATCGTCCCCGAAGATGCCGTGGAAGCGGACCCGCTCAATGCCCAGGGTGTCGTGGATGAACTTCAGCTGTCTGGTATAGTCCGTGCGCAGGGCCAGGGTGGCGTGGCCGGAACCGACGCAGAAGCGCCAGTGCTTCCGGTGGGCGGTGGTGGGGCAATCGCTGCGAATCAAAAACTCCATCTTCGTTCTCCTTTTCTCATTTCACATCGAACACGGCGGTGTTCCCGATTGTCGTAAACGCCTCCCAGCGCGGGAGCCCCTCGCCGTTGGGGTCGCCGGTCTTCATAAAGTTGGTCCAGTAATCCAGCATTTGCTCTGAGAGCGCATGATCGCCCTCGGTCATGGGACGCCAGCAGCGGTCCAGGGTGCCGAACATGTACCAGAGCTCCGAGGAGTGGAAGGCGCCCGCCTCGTCTCCGGGGAGCTGGCGGCGGAAATCGTAAAGCCAGACGGGGCGGCCGTGGCGCTTCTCCGCTTCGGCCCAGGCCAGAGTGCCCGTGTAGACCTTGCCGCGTTCTCCCCGCTCCACGGCCTCCCGTTCGGTGGCGATGTCGTTGAGCGTGGAGCCCACGATGGTGGGGATCGGATGCGTGCCGCCCTCGTTCATGGCGCGGTCATAGCCCTCGGTGAGGACCCAGCCGTCCTGGATCGGGGTATAGGGCAGCTCCATCTTGGGGAAGCCCGCCATGATGACAGGCCCGGCGGCGGCGAAGACCTGCTCCGGCGTAAGGGAGCGCAGCTCCTCCAGGCTCTCGGCCCCGGCGTTGCGGGCAAACCAGAGGCCCAGCTCCTCGGCGGAGCGGAGATCGTGGTCATAGCTCAGGCCCACGCAGCTCTGCAGCACAGCGTGTGCAATCATGCCCCGGGTCAGGGGGCTTGTGAGCAGCGTCTGCACGCTCATGCCGCCGGCGCTCTGGCCGAAGACCGTGATGTTTTCGCCATCCCCGCCGAAGGCGTCGATGTTCTCACGCACCCAGCGCAGGGCTGCGATCTGGTCCAGGATGCCGTAGTTGCCGCTGACGGCGGGGCCGCCCTCGGCCCCGGCCTCGGCACTGAAGAGGGGATGCGCCAGGAAGCCCCAGGGCCCCAGACGGTAGTTGACGGTGACGAGGATCACGCCCCGGCGGCAATAGGCCGCGCCGTCAAACTCTTTCTCGTGGCCGAAGCCTCCCATAAAGGCGCCGCCGTGGATCCAGAAGGCAACGGGGCGCTTTTCTCCGGCGCTCTTCGCCGGGGTCCATATGTTCAGATAGAGGCTGTCCTCGCTGACCGGGGTCTGGTAGGCCGCCTCATCATAGAATTCCTTGTCATAAAAGGGGTCCTCGTGGACCTCCTGCATGCTGCGATTGGGGAAGCGTTTGGCCTCCCGCACGCCCTCCCAGGGCTCCGGCGGCAGCGGACGGTGCCAGCGCAGCGCCCCCACCGGGGGCTTGGCATAGGGGACGCCCAGGAACAGGGCATAGCCCTCCCGCTCCAGGCCTTCGATGCTTCCATAGCGAGTGGTGATTGTTTTCATAGTATCCTCCCTTTTGCAGATGGGTTAACAGGGGCAAAAATGCAGCAAGGAGGCCGCCTTGTCGTCGCTTTGGCAAGGGCAGCCTCCTTTTCACTGTTGATGATTGCTGAGGGGAACGAAACGATGCCTCTCAACCCTTGACGGCGCCCATGGTGATGCCCTTGGCGAAGTACTTCTGGAAGAAGGGGTAAATCACCAGGATGGGCAGGATGCCCACCACCGCGATGGCCATGCGGGCTGTCTGGGTGGGCAGGGACGCCACGTTCACGCCGCTGGCGTTCGAGTTGCTGGCCAGGTAGGCGATGTTAGTGTTGATATCGTTGAGGATGTTCTGGATAGTCTTGAGATTTGCACTCTGGTCGGAGAGGTAGTACAGACCGTTCTGCCAGTCGTTCCAGTAGGCCAGGCCCATCATCAGGCCGATGGTGGCCAGGATCGGGGTCGACAGGGGCAGGGCCACCCGGAAGAAGGTCTGAAATTCGCTGGCGCCGTCGATCCGCGCCGCCTCGTAGAGGTCCCGGGGAATGCTGTTTTCGAAGTAGTTGCGCACCAGCATCACCAGGAAGGCCGAGCACAGCAGGTTCGGGACCAGCAGGCCGAAGATGGTGTTCTTGATGGCGAAGGTCTTGACGTACATGATGTAGGTGGGCACCAGGCCGCCGTTGAAGAGCATGGTGAACACCACGTACAGATTCAGAAGGCCGCGGCCGGGCAGATCCTTGTTAGAGAGCATATAGCCCAGCAGCGCGGTGATCATCACGCCAACGCTTGTGCCGACCGCGGTGACGATGATGGTCATCAGATAGGCGCGGCCCAGGCGCGCGGACTGGTTGGCAATGTACTGGTAGGCGGAGAGCGACCACTTCTGCGGGAAGTAGCTGTAGCCGTAGGTCATGGCCACGTTCTCATCCGTCAGAGAGGCGATGATCAGCAGTACGAAGGGAGCCAGCGCCAGGAAGCTGAGCAGGACCATAACGATATTGGCGGAAATGTTCCAGCCTTTGTTTGTTTTAACCATAGCGTTTCCTCCCGATCAGAACAGCTTGCTGTTCTCGTCCAGACGGCTGACAACCTTGTTGGCGCCGACGATGAACAGGAAGCCCACCACGGACTGCACAAAGCTGGCGGCGGAGGACATGCCCACGTCGTTGGTCTTGAGCAGGGCGCGGTACACATAGGTGTCGATGGTCTGGGTGACGCTGTAGAGCGAGCCCTGGTTCATAGGCACCTGATAGAACAGGCCGAAGTCGGAGCGGAAGATCTGGCCCAGGCTGAGGATGAAGAGCATGACGATGGTGGGGATCATCAGCGGGATGGTGATCTTCTTGTGCTGCTGCCAGCGGGTGGCGCCGTCCAGGGTAGCCGCCTCATAGAGGCTGGGGTCGATACCCAGGATGGTGGACATGTAGAGGATCATGCCGAAGCCGATCTGCCGCCACTGGTTGACAAAGGTCAGGACGAAGGGCCACCACTTGGTCTCCTGATAGAAGGCCGGCGCACTGCCGGTCCAGCGCTCCAGCGCCTTGGTAAAGAGGCCGGAGGTGGGAGACAGGTAGGCGTAGACCAGATAGGCGATGACGACCATGCTCATCAGGTAGGGCAGGAGGATGGCGGTCATATAGAATTTCTTTTTGAGCTTGCCGACGACCTCGTTGATGAGGATGGCGGCGGTGACGCCGAGGATGGCGCCAAGGATGATCCATGCGATGTTATACAGCAGCGTGTTGCGGATCATGATCCAGGCGTCGGCGGTACGGAAGAGGAACTTGAAGTTCTTCAGGCCGCACCAGGGGCTGGCCCACATACCTTTGGAATAGCTGAAATTCTTAAAGGCGATCTGCAGGCCCGCCAGGGGCAGGTAGTTGTTGATGAACAGGTAGATCAGGCCAGGAAGGCCCATGATGTAAAACGGGATCCACTGTTTGAAGCTGATTTTTTTCTTCTTCTGATTCATGCCGTTCCCCCTCTTTTCAAGGTTTCATAAGGCTTCCCGAGATCGGGAAGCCTTATGACCTGGGTTCTTATGGGCGATTACTTGGCCAGCCAGGCGTCCAGAGCAGCCTGGTTGGCGGCGATGGCGTCCGCCATGCCGGCGGCGTTCAGGGCAGCAACAAGCTCGTCCACAGCCGCATCCACGTCGGCGACCTGGCCGGCGTTCAGGGCGGGCAGCTTCTGCTCAAGGACCGTGGCGATGGCGCCGCCCTCAGCGGAGAAGGCGCTGCCGTCGAAGTCGTAACCGAAGGTCTTACTCATCTTGGCGGCGTTCTCAAAGGCCTCGGTATCGGCATAGTAGCTGTCGGTCAGAGGAGCAACGATCTTGATCTTGAGCATGTCGCCGTAGTGCACGAAGGGGGCATAGTAGCCGTTGTGGTCGGCGTTGTTGGTGCCCTCATAGGTGATCACGTTCTGCGTTCCTTCCACGGGAACGTAATCCAGACCCTCCACGCCGTACATGAGGAGGTTGGCCACGTCGGGATCGGCATAGATGAGGTTAATCAGATCCATGGCCTTGTCGGGGCGCTTGCAGTTGGCGGCGATGCCCAGCATGAACTCGCGCACACTGGCAGTGGAGACGGTGCCGTTAGCGGTCTGCACCAGGCCTACCTCAAAGTTCGGGTTGACCCAGGAGGCAATCTGGTTGGTGGTGTAAGCGGTGGAGGTGCCGAACAGGTGCTGCTGGGAGAAGTACTCCTGAACGGTGGTGGTATCGGTCAGCTGATCGCTGGGCAGATAGCCGGCGTCGTTCCAAGCCTTGACGGTCTTCCAGTAGTCGCGCATTTCCTGGCTGTCAAAGGGGTTGACGATGGTGGTGGACTCAGCGGGATCCAGGATGGCGCCGAAGGAACCGGTAGAGCCGAAGTAGTCGCCGCCGAACCAGAACTTGTAGTTGACCTGGCCGCTGTTGCCGAAGGTGGTGAAGTACACGCCGTGCTCTTTGCAGATACGGGCCGCCTCGGTCATCTCCTCCAGGGTCATGCCGTCATGCATGTCGATGCCGAATTCCTCGGCCATGGCCTTGTTGTAGACGAAGCCGCCGCCAACGGCCGCATAGTTATAGCCGCTGACAGCATAGGTAACGCCGTTCATCTTCTGAGCAGCAGCTACACGCTCGGTGGCCTTCAGAGCGTCCTGTCCGCGGGCGGCCAGCAGGTCGTCCAGCGGGAGCAGCAGGTCCTGGGAGACCATGTTGTCCATGGGGCTGGTCAGGCCGACGGCCACGATGTCCAGCTTCTCATCGCCGGCAACGCCGAGAGAGGTGGTGGTGGGCAGGTCGCCGATGAAGACGGGGACGATGTCCACGGTGCAGTTGATCTTTTCGAGGGTGATGGCGCTGAGGGCTTTCTCAACCTCAGCGATGTCCTTGTTTTCCTCGAAGAGGCCGACGAACTGGATGCTGACCTCATAAGGAGCTTCTTCCTTGTTGATCTCGCCGGAAACCTCGGCGGGAGCGCTGCTGTTGCTGCTGCCGCAGCCGGCCAGCAGAGCAGCCAGCATCAGAACGGCAAGGAGCATTGCCAGAGTCTTTTTCATATTGTTTTCCTCCTGATAATTCTTGTGGGGTTCACTGGCTCCAGTTTATCAGAGAGGGCTCCCCGCTCCTACAAGAAAAGAGGCCTGTTTTTAACACATTTGCGGCTTTCAGCGCCTAACATGTCAAAAACAGGCCCTTCAATTTGTGCAGTTTTACTAATTATGTGTTGCCCGCCTGGCGGTACTCCTGCGGGGTCATGCCGGTCTCCCGCTTAAAGATCTTGGTAAAATAGGAGAGGTTGTTGTAACCCACGCTGCCGGCCACCCGGCTGACGGGATATTCGGTCTGCCGCAGCAGCTCCCGCGCCACGCGCAGCCGTTCCTGCGTAATGTATTCCAAGATGGACAGCCCCGTCGCCTTGCGGAAGCTGCGGGAGAGATAGCGGTCGTTGAGGTGGACAAGCTCCGGGAAGTCCGCCACGACGATGTCCTCCCCCAGGTGCTTGTGGATATAGTCGATCACGAAACGGACGGCCGCCTCGCCCGCGCTCTCTTCATTCACCTGCCGCAGTTCCTCCAGCATGGGGGCGGGGATGGCCGCGGTCTGCTTCTCCCGGAGCCGCTGGAGCAGGGCGCGCAGGATCCCGTCCAGCTCCGCATAGTCGATGGGCTTGAGGACATAGTCCGCGCTGCCCAGCTGCAGGGCCTTGCGCATGTAGTCGTACTCCGGGTGGCAGGTGATGAACACGCACTCCACGGCGGGATAGTGGGCCTTGACCCACTCGAACAGCTCCAGACCGCTGCCCCAGGGCATTTCAATGTCACAGAGCATGACCTCGATCCGCTGCTCGGAAAAAAGCTGCTGGGCCTGTGGCATGGAATTGGCGGTAAAGACCTGCTCAAAGCCGTACGTTTCCCAGTCCATGCGCCGCTTCAGGGCGTTCAGGGCCACAGCCTCGTCGTCGATGAGAATGATATTCATGCCTTAGCCTCCGTTGTATCTTCCGTCTCCCGCCTGTGCAGCGCCGGCAGATCGATCGTCACCAGGGTGCCGCCCCCGTCCCGGGCGGCGAGCATCACGCTGCCCTGGCCGCTGTAGAGAAGCTCGACCCGGTCGATGGCATTCTGTACCCCGACGCCGAGGTCCATACGGAAGACCCGGTCCCGGCGGAACTGCTCGATGCGCTCCAGCATCTCACTCGAGATGCCGCGGCCGTCGTCCGTGACTGTGAGGCGCATCCCGGTCTCCGTCTTCTCCGCTGTCACACGGATCTGCACGATCCGGTCCGGCAGCAGCGCGTATTTGATGGCGTTTTCCGCAAAGCTCTGCAGCAGCAGCGGCGGGATCAGACAGTTTGCCAGATCCGGGTCGTAATCGACCGTGGCCTCAAAGGTGCGGATATAGCGCGCCTGTTGGATCTCAAAGTAGTTGCGCAGATGCTCCATCTCCTGCCCCAGGGTGACAAAATCCTGGTTGGCGTTGATGACATAGCGGAAATAGCGGGAGAGATGGACGATCATCCGCTGGATCAGCGGGAACTCCTCCTGCTCGTAGCTGTAGAGGATGTTCAGGGTATTGAGGATAAAGTGGGGCTTGATCTGCTGGGCGAGGAAGCCGAGCTTGATCTTCTGCGCCTTGAGCTGTTCCTCATAGACGCTGATCTTCAGCTCCTCCACCTGATCCATCATGTGGTTGAAGCTGCGGTTGATGCGGTTGAACTCGGTGCCCTGCTCCTTCTCCGGGATCCGATAGTCCAGATCGCCGCCCTCCACGGTTTCGATGGCCCGGTTGAGCTGGGCCACCGGCCCCAGTACCCAGTGCTGCATGGCCAGCAGCAGGATCGGCAGAGCGATCACCGCCGCCACGGACAGGATCTGCAGCAGTCGGATGGCAAAGGGCAGCGCGCCGCTGATCTGACGGGCGGGCACCAGCTCCAGGGCATACAGTTCTCCGGAGGGGGAAGCCGCTGCGGAGATCAGATAGCTCTGCCCGCCGATCCTCTGCCGGCCTGTCCTCGGTTCCACCTGCTCCGGCAGTTCCCGGCTTGCGTACAAGACCTGACCGTCCCGGTCGGTGAAGGCCAGAATGCGCCCCTCCTCCAGAGGGATCTGGCGGGCGAAATCCGACAGTTCGATCCAGGAGCCGTACCAGACGCCCCTGTGCTCGCTCATTGCGACCAGCACCGTGCGCTCGTTCACGGAGAGCAGGCGGACGCCCTGCCGGGGCGAAGCGGAGCCGTCCCCGATCTCCTCCATGATGCGGGTGCGGACCTGGAAACTTCTGGCGGCGTAATTACTGTCGTTGGCAAAGATATTCTTTTCCGGGAAGTAGGCGAAGATCGCGTTGATAAAGAACTCGTCTTCCCGCTTTTTCTTCATATTTGTCTGCGTGTCCACCACCGCCTGAACCTGGCGGTAGCGCTCCTCCTCGCTGTTGATCTCCTTGTCCCGCAATCGCAGGAAATCCGGGTCGTCGATGGACAGCAGGGCCAGATAGGTATCGACGCGCTTCGTGGCCTCGTTCGCCAGGTTCAGATAGAGCGACAGCGTGTGCTGCAGCTCCAGCCCGATCTGCTTTTCTGACTCCGTCATGACCCGCTGGCCCAGCACGAGTGTCAACAGGTTCAGGGGGATCAGGACCGCGAAGACCAGCAGAATCACGCGGTTGAGCGAGGAAGATAAGAAGTGTTTCAGTTTCTGCACGGTCTGCTCCTCCCTTCTTTTGTTCTATTATATAGCTTATCCGGCATCATTTGTCAAATTCCGCGGCAAAGGGAAGAAACGCTTGCTTTTTCATGGAGGTCTGGTATACTTTTCCTGTCAAAAGTTAATGATACGGAGGATTCAGCCATGAAACACAGCTTCCGCTGCGACGCCGGGACCGCCCTGATTCAGACGGACCGGGGTCTTGTCAAGGGCTACGAGCACGACGGCCTTCTCATCTTCAAAGGGATCCCCTACGCCAAGGCACGGCGTTTTCACGCGCCGGAGCAGGTCAAAGCCTGGGACGGGGTGTTCGACGCCAGCAACTACGGCTTTGTCTGTCCCCTGCTCACCAACGACCGGCCGAATGGGGAACTGCACGTGCCCCATCGCTTCTGGCCCATGGACGAGGACTGTCTGAATCTGAATATCTGGACCCCGGGCACCGATGAAAAAAAGCGTCCGGTCCTCTTCTGGCTCCACGGCGGCGGTTACGAGGCCGGCTCCTCCATCGAGCATCTGGCCTATGACGGAGCCAACATGAGCCGTCTGGGCGATGTGGTAGTGGTCACGATCAACCACCGGCTGAACATTCTCGGGTACTTTGACCTGTCGGACTACGGCAAGGAATACGCCAATTCCGGCAACGTCGGCGGGGACGACATCATCGCCGCCCTGCGCTGGGTGCGGGACAACATCGCCGCTTTCGGCGGCGATCCGGCGAACGTGACGGTCTTCGGCCAGTCCGGCGGCGGCGCCAAGGTCACCACGCTGCTCCAGTCCCCCGCGGCGGACGGGCTGTACGCCAGGGGCGTGGTCATGAGCGGCGTGATCGGCCCCG
>CAMHDC010000017.1 GCA_946183765.1 uncultured Clostridia bacterium
CTTGATCTCGTACCCCAGCCGCCGCCCCAGGGCCGCCACCCGATCCACATAGGCCCGATCGGGGGGGCAGACGGGGGCGAAGGGCGTAAAGGCGGGCAGCTTTTCCTCGAAGTACGCCCCGGCGTAGGTGCCGTCGAAGCAGACCTCCGGCGTGCAGACGGTCCCCACGGGGAAGTCCGGCGTGAGGCCGCCCACGGCTCCGGCGAAGATCATGGATTTGAAGGACAGCTCCGCGCAGATGATGATGTGGTCCAGCACGTTGCAGGCCCCCGAGGCGGTCTGGGCCCAGGCGATCTTCACGCCCGCCTTCTCCACCAGGAACCCGGAGAAATAGGCGTGCTGGGCGAGCTGCGTCACGGTGAAGGACGGGTCCAAAACGGTCTTGTCCGGCTTCCAGCCCGTGGCCACCACCAGGGCGTCGTAGTGGACGTCCGGCTCGAAGCCGAAGCATTCCCGGCTCATGACCCCGGCGTTGTACCGCTTCATGTTTTCCAGCGCTTGCAGCAGCCGCGGCTTCATAAAATCCCCTCCCGTCCGCGTTTTGTAGAGCATACCATCCTTTGGACGCTCCCGTCAATATGAGAGGTTTTTCCGGTGGTCAAAGACGGAGGTCTGTGGTATACTGATACCATGAAAAAGCTGTGGAGCATGCTCTGCCTCCTGCTCCTGCTCGCGGGCTGCGGCGGGAAGGAGACGGACGGAAAAATCGCATACGTCCCCGCCGAGACGGACCGCCCCGCCGGATACGTCACCGCCGCGCCCCTGTTCACTCCGGCGCCGACGGCTGCGCCCACCCCCGTGCCCACGCCCACGCCCGAGCCCACGCCCACGCCGGAACCCACCCCCGTGCCCGTGGCGGTGCGGCTCCGGGAATACGTGGCGGGCATGTCGGACCGGGAGAAGATCGGCCAGCTGGTCATGTTCGGCTTTACCGGCACCAACGCCGTGTCCGCCGAGTTCGCCAAGATCATGGCCGATTACGCCGTGGGCAACGTGATCCTCTACGGCCAGAACATCTCCCGGGACGACAAGGACGGGGGCTTCGACCGGTGCGCCAAGCTGACGCGGGACGTCCGCGCTCACAGCGTCGCCGGCGTCCCCCTGCTCATCAGCATCGACGTGGAGGGGGGGACCGTGACCCGCTTCCGCTGGCGGAACAGGACCCAGTCCGCCCAGGACCTGGGGCACGGCAACGACGCCGAGGCCGCCCGGCTCCAGTTCGAGCGCATCGCCACGGCCCTCTATGACGTGGGGATCAACACTGACCTGGCTCCGGTGCTGGACGTGGCGAAGGACCCGGGGAAGACCTTCCTGGGGAAGCGGATCATCAGCGCCGACGCCGAGACCGCCGCCCGGATCGGCTGCGCCTGCGTGGAGGGGGTCCAGTCGGGCGGGTGCCTGTCCATCGCCAAGCATTTTCCCGGCCACGGGGCCACCGTCGCCGATTCCCACGACGTGACGCCGGTGGTGAAGAAGACCCTGGCGGAGCTGTGGGCCTACGAGCTGGTTCCCTTCGAGCGGGCCGTGGCGGCGGGGGTGGACGGGATCATGATGGCCCACATCCTCTATCCCGAGATCGATCCGGACCATATCGCCTCCCAGAGCGAGGTGTTCATGACGGACGTGCTGCGGGGGGAGATGGGCTTCGAGGGCGTGATCATGGCCGACGACTTCCGCATGAACGGGCTTCGGTCCAAGACCACTTTGGAGCAGGCGGCGGTCCGGTTCATTTTGGCCGGGGGCGATCTCATCCTCTGCGGGGCCAACCACGACTACCAGCGGGCCATCGTACAGGGGCTCACCGACGCCGTCAACGACGGGACCCTCCCCCGGGAGCGGCTGGACGAGAGCGTGATCCGGGTGCTCACGGCGAAGATGAAGGTGACGGACTGGACGCCGTAAGGCGGACGGGGTAGGAGAACTTTCTTCTTTGCCGCTTTTTCTCTTTGGGCTAAAGAGAAAAAGCGGCGGAAAAAGAGAAATGCAAGAAGGGGTAAAGCTTTCGTGCGAAAAGCAATACCCCTTCTTAAAGTTCTTTTGGGCAGCTTTTCTTTCAAGAAAAGCTGCGTGCTTTCAATAAAAACCTTACTCCCTCAGTCAGCCTTGGAGTAGATCCAGCCCCAGTTCAGCCCCTCCTGGGAGCAGCTGAGCAGCTCCGACACCGTCACCAGCTGGTAGCCCTGCTGTTTCAGGGCGGGGAGGATGACCTTCATGGCCTCCACCGTCTTGTTGTACTTGTCGTGGAACAGGAGGATGGAGCCGTCGAGCCCCCGGCCCAGCTCGTCCTTCTCCGCCAGGATCCGGTCGATCATCATCTGGGCGGTGTAGTCCTCGTGGGAGTCGTGGCTGCTGCGGGTGTGGTTGACGATGGCCAGCTCATATTCCCTGGCCATGGCCACGATGTCCTCCCGGTTGGCGTCGCCCTTCTTGCCGTAGGAGATGTAGGGGGGGCGAAGCAGGTGGACCCGGTATCCGAAAAGCGCCTGCATCTTGTCGTTGAGCCCGCCCACGGTGGCCCGGCGCTCCGACGGAGACAGCTTTTCCAGGTCCTCGTGGTTCGTGGTGTGGTTGCCGATCTCGCACCCCAGGCCCAGCTCCCGCCGGATCAGATCCTTGTTGGCGTCGATATAGGCGCCCTTGACGAAGAAGGTGGCCCGGGCGTGGTTCGCCTCCAGCACGTCCAGAAGATCCCCGGTGATGGGAGGATAGGGCCCGTCGTCGAAGGTGATGGCCAGCATCTTGCCGTTGGGGTCGATCTGCATCTCCTCCAGCGCCGTGTACAGGGCGGCGGCGTCCGGGTAGTTCCCGTAGGAGGACAGGTTGTGATAGAGCTGCGCCATCCGCTCCCGATACCAGGGGGCGTCGATCGCCGGGGCCGGCGTGGCCGGAACGGCGGTGGGCGCGGGCGTGGGCAAGGCGGTGGGCAGAGCGGCGGCGGTGGCGGTAACGGTGGCCGCGGCCTGGGCGGTGGGCTCCAGGGCGGCGGCCTGCCTGCCCTTTCGCACGGCCCGGACGATCAGCGACACGGCGCCCGCGATCAGGAGCACCAGAATCAGCGCCGCTGCCCCCAGCACCGTGAGCCGGCGGCGGCGCATTCGTTTTCTTTTTTCAGCCGCACGGCGGCGGGCCGCCCGTCTGCGGGCTTCCTCTCGATCGTATTCCATGGGGCCAGTATACAGGAAAACACCGGATTTGACAAGGATTTGCCGCGGAATATGAACGAATTATCGGAAACCGAAGGCCCTTTCGGGGTGTAGAATAGAGCCGAAAGGAAGGAAAAGATATGGCGAAGCGGCAGACATTCTATACGAGAGCGGACCTGTTCGAGGCGAGGATCAGCCCCCGGGCCAAGCTGGTTTTGGCGTACCTCTCCCGCGTCAGCGACAGGCAGGGCCGAAGCTTTCCCGCCGTGGCCACCGTGGCCGAGAAGTGCGGCTGCTGCCCCAACTCCGCCCGCAAGGCCCTCAAGGAGCTGGAGGCGGCGGGGTTCATCGCCGTTACCGCCCGGGATCTGCCCACCCGGCAGGGCGGACGGCGCTGCACGTCCAACGCCTACACCCTTCTTTTTTTGCCGTCAAAGGAGGAAGGGGCCCCCCTTCAACCCGTGGAGGGGGGTACTGCAGCGGATGCAGGGCTAAGGTATAATAGAGAGATTACAATAGACGTTCCCAAAGGTCACAGTCCGTCCGTAGAGACGACGGACCCGGACCCGGACCGGGACCGGGGGGAAAGGAACCTCAAAACCGTCCTCTCCCGGCTGCAGCTGGACCTGTTCGAGGACAAGGCCTTCGCAAAGGCCGTCCGCCACGCCCTTAGGCGCATGTATCACAGCGAGAGCATCCGGGTGAAGGGGGAGGCGATCCCCCGGGAGACGGTCCGGGACGCCCTGGACCTGCTCACCGTGGACCATATCGACTTCGTGGAGCGGCAGCTCCGTGAGGCCACCGGCCACGTGACCTGCGGGGAAAGCTATCTCATGTCCTGCCTCTACAACGCTCCCCTGGACTGCCTGGCCCGAAGCCGCTGCGGGTGAGGGGCCGCTGAGCGAAAAGCGGAATTTTTGAAAAAGTTTGTGATTTCGGATGCAAACCGGCAGGTTTTCTGGTATAGTATAAACAGCTTATTATGTACTTTGGAGGAAACCGTTGAAACGCACCCTCGCCGCATTGCTGATACTGGCCATGCTCCTGCCTCTCGTCCTCACGGGCTGCGGCCCGGACAGGGGCCAGGGGAGCGTGGTGTGCCGTCAATTTATACAGTACCTGGCGGAACAGAACTTCGACGCCGCCTATGAGCTCATCACCCCGGATCTGAAGAAGGCGGAGCCGGAGCAGACCGCCGCGCCCACCAAGGCGCCCACCCCCGGGCCCGGGGAGACGGCGATTCCCACCATGGCCCCCACGGCCACGCCGCTGCCCACCGCGGAACCCACGGCGGAGCCCGAGGGCACCACCGTCCACCGCATGACCCGGGCGGAGTTCAAGCGGCGGTACACCGACATCTTCGACGCCATGGAGCTCACCGCCATCACCTCCCAGATCGTCTCCGAGGTGAACGGTACATTGAACGCCAGCGTGGTCTACCGCATGGCGTACCTCACCAACAAGGCCGGGAACCTGATCTTCGATTTCACCGTCAACAGCGAGTACCACGACGGCCAGTGGGTGGTCATGTGGGCCCCCAGTCTGATCTTCCCCAACATGGAGTGGGGCGACACCATGCTGGTGGGCACCAACTACCCGGACCGGGGGGAGATCTTCGACGCCGAGGGCATCCTCCTGGCGGAAAACGTGCCCGCCGTCACCATCTACTGCATCCCCAGCAAGATCCAGCTGAAGGACGGGGGCAAGGCCGTCACCGACGTGAAGACCCTCTTTAAGGCCGAGGACAGGCAGCTGACCCCGGACCAGCTCCTGGAGAAGGAGCTCTACGTGCCCTTCGAGCAGGCGGTGGCCGCCGTGCCGGAGCTGGAGCTCACCGAGGCGGACGTGAGGAACAGCCTGGCAAGGACCTTCCGCGACTTCGCCAAATTGAAGGTCCTGTACCCGGACGAGATGAACCCGGAGCTGGAGGCCCGCCTGTTGGCCATCCCCGGCGTGGGCGTGGACAGCAACAACTACGGCACCCTCCGCCAGTACCCCTACGGGTCCAGCCTCGCCCACCTGTTGGGCTACGCCGGCATCATCCAGAAGGAGTATCTGAACCACTACTCCATGGAGAACGGCATCCTCAAGGAGAACAAGGAATGGCTCTACGTGCTGGACGAGAACGGCAACCGGGTCAACGATCCCAACTACGACGGCGACAGCTGGCTGGGCTACGCGGGCCTGGAGAAGCAGTATGAGGAGAAGCTCCGCGGCGTGAAGGGGAGCTTCGCCTACATCCAGGGCAAGGGCGGCCAGGTGAAACAGATTTTGTACAACGTGCCCGCCGTGGACGGAGAGGATCTGCACCTCTCGGTGAAGATCAACCTGCAGAAGCGGACCGAGGAGGTCATTCAGAACATCGTCTACGACGACGCCATCTCCGGCACGGTCATCGTCATGAACCCCACCACCGGGGCCGTGGAGGCCATGGTCTCCTTCCCGGGCTACGATCCCAACAGCTTCACCCGAGGCGACTTGGACGACGAGGCCTGGGCGGCCATGGAGAAGGACCCCAAGACCCCCCTCTTGAATCGAGCCATCCAGGGCCTCTACCCGCCGGGGTCCACCTTTAAGCCCCTGGTGGCCATCACCGGCCTCGAATCCGGGAACATGACCCTGGACTGGGCCTTCCCCGAGGAGCAGGAGCACCTGCGGGGCATCGACACCATCTGGAACCCCACCAAGGGCACGCTGATCCCCGAGTCCGGCGTCACCAAGGTCACCCGCACCTACAGCACCAACCGGCGGGGACCCATGAACATGAAGAACTGCATGATCCAGTCGGACAACATCTACTTCGCGTATCTGGGGATGAAGATCGGCTGGGACACCCTGAAGCGGTATCTGACGGTCATGGGCATGGGCGAGGCGGTCCCCTTCGACCTGCCCACCCAGAAATCCCAGATCAAGAACACCGGCGACGGCGAGAAGGAGGCCTCCGAGGAGACCATGGACCTTTTGGCCATGACCGGATACGGACAGGGGGAGCTGCTGCTGACGCCGCTGCAGCTCGCGAGCTACATATCCGCCTTCCGCAACGGAGGCACCGTCTACGCGCCCTACGTCATCGAGTCCGTCTGGCAGGAGGACAAGACCGAGTATACCGAGGTCAGCCGCCACGAGCCCACCGTGTGGAAGGAGCTCTGCGCCAGCGGCACCGCCGACGCCATCCTGGACATGCTGGAGGGGGTCGTGGAAGCGCCCAGCACCATGGGCAGGAACCCCGTCACCAAGGAGCACTGGGGCGGCTACGGCACGGGCCGGTTTTTGAGCGTGCTCAGGACCTACACCTGCGCCGGCAAGACGGGCACCGCCGAGTTGGCGAAAAAGCAGAACGCCAAGGACGCGGACAAGGAGCTGGCCTGGTTCGTGGCCTTCCGCAGCCGCCATATCGACGGCACCGAGCTGGACCCCGGCGAGGAGCGGCTGGTGCTGGTCATGCTGGAGATCGACATGACAAAGCAGGTGGACGAATGGACCCAGATGAAGTTTTTGATCGCCCAGGCCCTGTTGAAGGACGACAGCCTGACGGAGTCGCCCACCACCGACACCTGCATAGAGGGCGACACGGTGAACACCGCCGCTTCGAGCGGCGGCGAGGACGGGAACACCGCGGGCTGAGGGCGGCATAGAATAGGGGCAAGCAACCACGAGGGGAGAAGCGCATGAAGACCATCATCTTTACCGGCGGCGGCACGGCGGGCCACGTGATGCCCAATCTGGCGCTGATGGACCGGCTGGACAAAAAGGAGTGGACCGTCCACTACATCGGCACGGAGGAGGGCATCGAGCACGAGCTGCTCCGGCAGCGGAGCGAGGTGATCTACCACGCCGTCGCCTGGGGGAAGCTGAGGCGGTACTTCTCCTGGAAGAACTTCACCGACCCCTTCCGGGTGGTGAAGGGCTATTTTCAGTCCCGGCGGATCATGAAGCAGGTGAAGCCCGACGTGCTCTTCAGCAAGGGCGGCTTCGTGTCCGTGCCCGTGGTGATGGCGGCCAGGGGCAAGTGCCCGGTCATCTGCCACGAGAGCGACTATTCCCCGGGCCTGGCCAATAAGATCGCGGCCCGGTTCGCGGACACCATCTGCACCACCTTCGCCGACACCGTCGCCAAGGTCCCCGCGGGCAAGGGCGTCCACACCGGCACCCCCATCCGGGCGGCCCTGTTCGCGGGCAGCCGGGAGAAGGGATTGGCCTTTACGGGCCTTGCCGGCGAGAAGCCGGTCCTGCTGGTAGTGGGCGGCAGCACCGGGGCCAAGGCCGTGAACGAGGCGGTGGAAGCGGCCCTGGACGACCTGTTGAAGACCTTCGACATCGTGCATCTGTGCGGCCAGGGGAAGCTGGACGACACCGCGCCCCGGCCCGGATACGTGCGCTTCGAATACGTGAACGAGGAGATGGCGGACGTGCTGGCCTTAGCGGACGTGGTGGTGAGCCGGGCGGGGGCCAACGCGGTCTTCGAGCTTCTGGCCCTGAAAAAGCC
Organism: uncultured Clostridia bacterium; assembly: GCA_946183765.1. Classification (GTDB taxonomy): domain Bacteria; phylum Bacillota; class Clostridia; order Christensenellales; family CAG-138; genus RUG472. The sequence continues at coordinate 7,630 of CAMHDC010000017.1, forward strand.
CGCCGTCCTCATTCCCCTGCCCCTGGAGGCGAGCCGGGGGGACCAGATCCTGAACGCCCAATATTTTGAAAGGAACGGGTACGCCGTCCACCTGCCCCAGGGGGAGGCCACGCCCCAGAAGCTGACGGAGACGGTGCTCCGGCTCTACGGCGACCGGCAGAGGTATATCGACGCCATGGCCGCGGCCCCCGGCAGCGACGGCACCGAGAACATTCTGAACCTGATCTTCAAAGCGGTGCGGGAATGACGGTCCGATCCTATATTGAACAATTGCGCGGCGAAGCGGCGGGGGAAGCCCTGTCCGCTTTGTGCGCTCTGGGGAAGACCAAGGCGGGCCGGGAGGAGATCAACGGCCTGCTGGGGGACAGGCTTTCCCTCCGGGAAGCGGCTTCGTCCCCCACGCCCAAGGTCCGCAAGAACGCCTACCGGCTTATGGGCGCATTGGAGGATCGGCGGGATCTGCCCGCCCTGCGGGAAGCTTTACAGAGGGAGGAAACCCTCTTCGCCGTCCCCAGCCTTCTCCTCGCCCTGGGCAGGCTGGGGGACGAAGAGACGCTGCGGGCCTATGAGCCCCCGGCTTCCGGCAGCCCCGAGACCGACGGGCTGGTGGCCCAGATCGTCCTCGCCCGGGAGAAGGCCCTCCAAAGCTTCGAAACCTACGGGGCGGAGACGATCGACCGGCTGCCCACTCCCCGCAGGATCCTGTGTTATGCCCCCGAGGGGTTTTTGGACGTCCTCATGGAGGAGCTGCGGGAACTGGGCTTCGACCCCACGGCGGAGCAGAACGCCGCCGCCGTCACGACGGACCGGATCGACCTCGTGTACCGGGCCGACTGCATGACGGAGGCCCTGCTGCCCATCGCCCGGGACGTGCCCCTGGACGCGGCGGCTATCGCCCGGGAGGCGGGCCCCATGCCCGGGAACCGGTATCGGATCGAGCTGAGGGGCTACACCCGGGACCGGCGCAAGCTCATTGCGGCCCTGGCCGGCGCGCTGCCGGGGCAGAACAACCCCTCGGCCTATGACACGGAGCTCAGGGTGGACTGCCGCATGGACCGGGCGGACCTCTATTGGAAGCTGTGGAACGTGGCGGACGGCCGCTATCCCTGGCGGCAGCGGACCGTCAGCGCCTCCATCCATCCGGCCACGGCCAGCTGCCTGGCCCGATACGCCAAAAAATTCGAAAAGCGGGAGCGCCCCCGGGTCCTGGACCCCTTCTGCGGCTGCGGCTCCCTCCTCTTTGCTCGGGAAACTTTGGGCCCCTGCCGGGTGCTGGTGGGGGTGGACAAGAGCGGGACCGCCGTGGAGAGCGCCCGCGCGAACGCCCGGGCGGGGAAGTCCAAGGCTTCCTTCGTCACCAAGGACGCGCTGCGGTTCGAAGCGCGGGAGGGCTTCGACCTTATCCTCTCCAACCTGCCCTTCGGCAACCGGGTGGGGAACCACGAGGACAACACCCGCCTCTACGACCGGTTCGTGGGGCGGCTCCCTGAGCTGCTGGCCCCCGGCGGCACGGCGGTGCTGTACACCATGGAGTATAAGCTGCTGAAAAGCTGCCTGGGCCGGGCCCGGGGCCTTGTGCTTCGGGAGCAGAAGCGCACCGAGGCGGGGGGCTTGCTGCCCTGGATATTTGTGGTTGACAGGGACGACGCCCGCTGTTAAAATTCTAAAAATCTAAGATACATCCCGCCCCGGCGGGAAGGAGGAAATGTTCATGGAAAAGAGACCTTATTATATCACCACGGCCATCGCCTACGCCTCGGCCACGCCCCACATCGGCAACGTCTACGAGATCGTTCTGGCGGACGCCATCGCCCGCTACAAGCGGTTCATGGGCTACGACGTGTTCTTCCAGACCGGCACCGACGAGCACGGCCAGAAGATCGAGGAGAAGGCCCAGAAGGCAGGCATGGAGCCCCAGGCCTACGTGGACCAGGTAGCCGGCAATATCAGGAACATCTGGGATCTGATGAACACCTCCTACGACAAGTTCATCCGCACCACCGACAAGGATCACGAGCGGAAGGTCCAGCGCATCTTCAAGAAGCTCTACGACCAGGGGGACATCTACAAGGGCGCCTACGAGGGCATGTACTGCACGCCCTGCGAGTCCTTCTTCACCCCCTCCCAGCTGAAGGACGGCCGCTGCCCCGACTGCGGCGGCGAGGTGAAGCCCGCCAAGGAGGAAGCGTACTTCTTCAAGATGAGCAAGTACGCCCCCCGGCTCATCGACTACATCAACCAGCATCCCGAGTTCATCCAGCCCGTGGCCCGGAAGAACGAGATGATGAACAACTTCCTGCTGCCGGGCCTGCAGGACCTGTGCGTGTCCCGGTCCACGTTCAAGTGGGGCATCCCGGTGGACTTCGACCCCAAGCACGTGGTCTATGTGTGGCTGGACGCCCTGACCAACTACATCACCGGCATCGGCTACGAGCCCGACGGGGAGAGCACGGACCAGTTCAAAAAGCTCTGGCCCGCGGATCTGCATCTGATCGGCAAGGACATCATCCGCTTCCATACCATCTACTGGCCCATCTTCCTCATGGCTCTCGGTCTGCCGCTGCCGAAGCAGGTGTTCGGCCATCCCTGGCTCCTCATGAACGACGGGAAGATGAGCAAATCCAAGGGCAACGTCATGTACGCCCACGATCTGGTGAAGCTCTTCGGCGTGGACGCGGTCCGCTACTTCCTCATCCACGAGATGCCCTTCGACAGCGACGGAAACTGCACCTACGAGCTGCTGGTGGAGCGGCTGAACGCGGATTTGGCCAACACCCTGGGGAATTTGGTGAACCGGACCGTGGCCATGTCCAACAAGTATTTCGGCGGCGTGGTGGAACGCACCGACGTGCGGGAGGCCGTGGACGAGGAGCTGAAGGAGGTCGCCACCGCCGCGGTCGCCAAAGTCACCGCCAAGATGGACGAGCTTCGGGTGGCCGACGCCATCACGGAGATCTTCAACCTCTTCAAGCGCTGCAACAAGTACATCGACGAGACCGCCCCCTGGACCCTGGCCAAGGACCCGACCAAGGCCGACCGCCTCAAGGAGGTCCTCTACAACCTGACCGAGAGCATCGTCATCGGGGCGAGCCTGCTCGTTCCCTTCCTGCCGGACACCGGCGCGAAGATCCTGGCGGAGCTGAACGCCAATCCCCGGCCCTTCGACGGCCTCACCGATTTCGGCCTCTACCCGTCCGGCAACAGGGTGGCCCAGAAGCCCGAGATCCTCTTCGCCCGGCTGGACCTCAAGGAGGTCCTGGACAAGGTGGGCGTGAAGGAGGAGGCCCCCGCGGCCGCCCCCGCCGCTGAGCCGGAGCAGCCCGCCCTGCCGCCCCTGAAGGAGGAGATCAGCTACGACGACTTCATGAAGGTGGATCTGCGGCTTGCGAAGGTGAAGGCCTGCGAGGAGGTCAAGAAGTCTAAGAAGCTCCTGAAGCTGACCCTGGACGTAGCCGGGGAGGAGCGGACCGTGGTCTCCGGCATCAAGAAGTGGTACGCCCCCGCGGATCTGGTGGGCAAGACCGTGGTGCTGGTGGCGAACCTCAAGCCCGCCACCCTCTGCGGCGTGAAGAGCCGGGGCATGGTCCTGGCCGTCTCCGATCCCGCCGACGAGAACCTGGCCCTCATCGGGCCCTCCGCCGACATGCCCAGCGGCTATGTAGTCCGGTAACAAAACCAACGGGGCGGGCCTTGGCCCGCCCTTTGCGTAGGAAAAGCTATGGATATCTTCGATACACACGCCCATCTGCTGGACGAGCATTTCGACGAGGACCGGGAGGAACTGATCGCCTCCCTGCCGGACCAGGGCGTGAAGCTGGTCATGGAGGCCTGCACGGACCTCGCCTATCTTAAAAAGCTGATCCCCTTCGCGGAGGCCCACCCCATGATCTACGGGGCCGCGGGGCTCCACCCGGAGGAGCTGGGGCCCTATGAGCTATCGGACCTGGACGCCGTAGCCGCCGCCCTTGCCCACCCTAAGATCAGGGCGGTGGGGGAGATCGGCCTCGACTACTACTGGCCCGAGAACCCGCCCCGGGAGGTCCAGCGGGCGTTCTTCGACGCCCAGCTCTCCCTGGCCGCGGCCCACGGCCTGCCCGTCATCGTCCACGATCGGGAGGCCCACGGGGACACGGTGGACGTCCTCAAAGCCCACAAAGGCGCCGTCACGGGCGTCATGCACTGCTTCTCCGGCAGCTGGGAGACCGCCCGGGAATGTCTGGATCTGGGCTTTTATATCGGCTTCGGCGGCGCGCTCACCTTCAAGAACGCCAGGAAAAACGTGGAGGTGGCGGCGAAGGTGCCTCTGGATCGGCTGGTCATCGAGACCGACTGCCCCTACATGGCCCCCGTGCCCTTCCGGGGGAAGCGCAACGACCCGGCCAAGACCCTCTTCGTGCTGCAAAAACTGGCCGAGATCCGCTCCCTCTCTCCGGAGGACCTGTCGCCCCTTCTCTTCGAAAACGGCAAGCGCCTGTTTCATATCGAGTAACGAAATCGCCGTCCCGCAGCGGGCGGCGATCGTGTTTATATTGGGGAACGGGCGGGCTCCCCGCTTGCCGTCCGGCAGCGGAGATTTAGGCGCCGTCGTCCGGATCGGCCGCGCCCGCGGTTATTTACAACTGGCGCGCCGGCCCGCTGCGACCGCCGCCTGCGTTTTTTTGGAACATATTCGGCGTTTTTGGAGGCGCAAAAGGGCCGCCCGGATTGACAGCGGGCGGGCGGCTGGGTATACTTTCTATCAGAAAAAAGGATGGGAAAACGCGATGCTGGACGATGTGAAACGATTCGATATGCAGCGGCCGCCCCTGCGGCAGCACCTGCTGCCCGTGGCCTGGCTCCTGGCGGCGGGCACGCTGCTCCCCCACAGGAACAAGCTGACGAAGGTGGGCATGGCGGGCGTGAAGCCCCCCTATCTGCTGCTGTGCAACCACAACGCCTTCATGGATTTCTCCGTGGCCACCCGGGCCGTCTTCCCCCATCGGGCCAACTACGTGGTGGCCATCGACGGCTTTTTGAAGCGGGAGTGGCTCCTTCGGCTCATCGGCTGCATCTGCAAGCGCAAGTTCACCCGGGACATCACCCTGATCCGCCAGCTCAAGCGGGTGGTGGATCGGGGCGACATCGCCGTGCTGTACCCCGAGGCCCGGTACTCCCTCTGCGGCACCACGGCGGTGCTGCCGGAATCTCTGGGGAAGCTGTGCAAGCTTTTGAAGGTGCCGGTGGTGACCCTCAT
>CAMHDC010000018.1 GCA_946183765.1 uncultured Clostridia bacterium
AGGCCGCGCCCATCCACAGGATGTCGTGGTTGCCCCACTGGATGTCCACGCTGTGATGCTTCAGGAGGGAATCCAGAATGATGTCCGCCCGGGGGCCGCGGTCGAAGATATCGCCCACCAGATGGAGCCGGTCCACGGCCGCCCACTTGATGAGGGCGGCGAGGGCTTCGATGAGGCCCGGGGCCTGGCCCACCTGGATGACGGTGGAGATGATGTTCTCGAAATAGTCCCGCTTGTCCAGGTCCTCCCCGTGGGTGTAGAGGAGCTCCTCCAGGATATAGGCGAAGTCCGGGGGCAGGTTCTTGCGGACCTTGGACCGGGTGTATCGCTCGCTGGTGGCCCGCGCCAGCAGGACCAGCCGATGGATGGTGATCCGATACCACTCCTCCAGATCCCTGATCTCGGGCGCGATCAGCTCCAGCTTCTCCCGGGGATAATAGATCAGGGTGGCCAGCTGATTCAGCTCCTCCCGGGGGACGGAATTGGCGAACAGCTCGTCCAGCCGCTCCCGGATCACGCCGGAGCAGGAGTTGAGGATGTGCAGAAAGGCCTCGTGCTCGCCGTGGACGTCGGAAATGAAGTGCTCGCAGCCCTTGGGCAGGTTCTTGATGGCGTTCAGGTTGATGATCTCCGTGGCCGCGGCGCGGACGGTGGGGAACATGCGGGCCAGCATTTTCAGATAGCGCAGGTCATTTTCCGTGTACGTGCGATGCTTTGCCATGGTCCAATTCTCCTTCATATGCTGTTTTTCGGATGAAATACGCGAAAGGACGCGCCGCTTACAGCAGCACGTCCTCCTGATCGGACGGTTCGTCCTTGGCTCGCTCCTTATCGTGGGAATGCTCCCGATCCACCTCCCACGAGATGAGGAAGGAGATGGCGCCGTGGAGCACCACCATGCCCGCCACGATGGCTAGCTCGATGGGGGTGCGGACCAGCACCAGCCGGACGATCTCCGCGCAGAGCATGATGATAAGGGCGATGTTCATGAATCGGGTCAGGGACAGGGTTATGTGGGGCTTGTGCCGGATCAGCATCCAGACGGTCTTGCCGCTGCCGTAAAGGAGGATGCCCATAGCGGCGATCTCCAGCAGCTCGATGCCCGCGTGGGCGATGTTGGTGGTGATGGTCGTCAACAGTTCCATGAACCGTGCCCTCCCCGCATTGATATAAAAAGTATAGCACGGAAGGGGGCCCCGGCGCAAGGCTTTTTCGCGATTCGCGCCGCCGCCCGCAGGGCGGCAGATCCCGGGGGGCGAACAATTCACCGCCCCTCGCCATAGTATACCAATACTATTGTTCAGGAGGCCGCCTATGATCCCTCTCTCCCGCCTGCCCCTGGGGAAAACCGCCCCGGTCCGATCCCTGTCCGCGTCCGAGCCCCTGCGGGGCCGCCTTCTGGATCTGGGGTTCGTGCCCGACAGCCCGATCACGCCCCTGTACGCGGCCCCGCTGGGGGACCCCCGGGCCTATCTCGTGTGCGACACGGTCATCGCCCTACGGCAGAAGGACGCGGCCACGGTGGCCGTGGAGGAAGCATGACCCCCGTCGTCGGCCTGTGCGGCAACCCCAACGTGGGCAAGAGCACCCTGTTCAACGCCGCCACGGGCCTGAAGCAGCACACGGGCAACTGGACCGGCAAGACCGTGGGCCTCCAGGCGGGCACGGCGCAGGTGGACGGGCGGGCGGTGACGGTGGTGGACGTGCCGGGGACCTACTCCCTTAGGCCCGTGTCCGAGGAGGAACGGGCGGCGGCCGACTTCGTCATGGAGGGAAGGGCGGACGCCTACATCGTGGTCCTGGACGGCACCAGCCTGAGGCGGAGCCTGCCCCTCGCTTTGGAGATCATGGCCCGGCAGCCCCGGACGGTCCTCTGCGTGAACCTGCTGGACGAGGCGAAAAAGCAGGGCGTCCGGGTGGACGCGGACGCTCTGTCGAAAGCCCTGGGCGTGCCGGTGATCGGCGCGGCGGCCCGCAGCGGCCGGGGTGTCCGGGAGGCCCTTCGCGCGGTGCTGGCCCTGACGGAAGGACCGGCGCCCGTCCCCGCGCCCCTCTTTCCCCGGCCGGGGGAGACCGAGGCGGAAGCCTGCCACCGGCGAGCCGGGGAGCTGTGCGCGCTGGCGGTGGAGACGACGGGCCCGGGGCGGGCCGAACGGCAGTTCCGGGCGGACCGGCTGCTGACGGGGCGGCGGCTGGGGATCCCGGTGATGCTGCTCCTCCTGGGGCTGGTGTTCTTCCTGACGCTCCAGGGGGCCAACTACCCCTCCGCCCTGCTGGAAAAGGGGTTCGCCCGGCTGGGCCTGTGGCTCCGGCAGGGGCTCCTCGCCCTCCGGGCTCCCGCTTTCCTGATTGGCGCCCTCATGGACGGGATCTACGGCACCACGGCCACGGTGGTGTCGGTGATGCTGCCGCCCATGGCCATCTTCTTCCCCCTGTTCACCCTTTTGGAGGATTTAGGGTACCTGCCCCGGGTGGCCTTCAACCTGGACCGGTGCTTCTCCCGATGCCACGCCTGCGGCAAGCAGGCTTTGACCGTGTGCATGGGCTTCGGGTGCAACGCCGTGGGCGTCACGGGCTGCCGGATCATCGACTCCCGGCGGGAACGGCTCATCGCCATCCTGACCAATGCCATCACTCCCTGCAACGGCCGGTTCCCGGCCCTGTTGACCCTGTGCACCGTGTTCTTCGGCGGCGGGCTGCTGCCCGTGGGCCTCATGGTGGGGCTGATCGCCTTCTCCCTGGCCATGACGCTGGGGGTGTCCTTCCTGCTGTCCCGGACCGTCCTTCGGGGTCAGCCCTCCGCCTACACCCTGGAGCTGCCGCCCTTCCGCCGGCCCCAGGTGGGGAAGGTGATCGTGCGCTCCCTCCTGGACAGGACGCTGCGCATCCTCCTTCGGGCGGTGACGGTGGCGGCCCCCTGCGGGCTCCTCCTCTACCTGCTGGGAAGCCTGCCCCCGGAGGGCCCCTCCCTCCTCTCCCGGCTGGTCCGCCTTTTGGACCCCTTCGGCCGCTGCTTCGGCCTGGACGGGGCCATCCTCAGCGGCTTTTTGCTGGGGCTCCCGGCCAACGAGATCGTCCTCCCCCTGACCGTGCGGGGCTATGGAGCCGCGGGCGTCCTGTCCGCTGAGGCTGCGGCGGGGGCTCTCGGCCCCGCCCTCCTGGCCGCCGGCTGGACCCGGTGGACCGCCCTCAGCTTCATGGTCTTTTCCCTCCTCCATTTCCCCTGCTCCACCACCCTTTGGACCATCAAAAAGGAGACCGGCTCCTGGGGCTGGACCCTCCTTTCGGCCCTGCTGCCCACGGTTTTCGGTCTCCTGTTCTGTCTTGTTTTGCGGCTTATTTCGATGCTGGTATGAAACGGGACGGGCAAGCCCGTCCCCTACGGACATCTCTGACGCCGTTCAAAGATTTGCCCCTATTTTCCCGGCACCCGGATATCCTTCCAGCCGGACACGTCACACTGACCATCCTCGTCCCAGCCGACCGCCACCACCGTGCCATCCGCCTTCAAGCCCACGGTGTGCTTGCCGCCTGCCGCTATAGCTATAATATCCTTCCAACCAGACACGTCGCACTGACCATACTCATTCCAACCGACCGCCACCACGGTGCCGTCCGCCTTCAGACCCACCGTGTGATTGAAGCCAGCCGCGATGGCCACGATGTCCTTCCAGCGTTCCACGTTGCATTGGCCGTGCTCGTTCTCGCCTACAGCCACTACGGTGCCGTCCGCCTTCAGGCCTACCGTATGACTATAGCCTGCCGCAATGGTCACGATGTCCTTCCAGTCGGATACGTCACACACGCAATCCCCATTCAAGCCGACTGCCACCACGGTGCCGTCCGCCTTCAGACCCACTGTGTGATAATAGCCTGCTGCCACGGCGATGATGTCCTTCCAGCAGTCCACGTTGCATTGGCCAAACTCATTATTGTAGTCCATCACGACGATGATGTCCCCCCAGCGGTCCACGTTGTACTGGCCTAACTCATCCAAGCTGACCGCCCAGCTGACCGCCACCACCGTGCCGTCCGCCTTCAGGCCCACCGTATGAGTATAGCCTGCCGCAATGGCCACGATGTCCTTCCAGTCGGGCACATTGGATTTACCATTCCCTCTACCGCCGACCGCCACCACCGTGCCATCCGTTTTCAACCCTACCGTGTGATAATGACTTGCCGAAATGGTTGTGCCGTTGGCTCTCCGTTTGGCACGTTGAACAGCCTGGGGAACGAGAAAGAACGCGAGGACAGCGAGAACGGCCGCAGCGCCGAGAATGGCGAAGATGAGGGCGGCCCGCTTCTCCTTTGCCTTTCGCAGCGTCGCTTCTCTTTCCGCGGCTTCGGTGGCCGCCTTGGCTTTGGATTCGGCTTCGGCTTTTGCGGCAGCCTCCTTGGCGACTTGTGCAGCCTTGGCGGCGTCCTGTGCGGCGGTCAGCTCGGTCTGTAGGGCTTCGTTCCCATAGCGAAGGGCCTTCTGATAGTTTTTGTTCTCCGCAAAGGAAATGGACAGCTTGGAAAGTTCCGCCCGGCTGCGGACGCGCAGCTCCGCCAGGAGTTTGCCCAAATACGCCTCGGCGTTCTCCGGGTCCTGATCCAACACCCGCTCACAGTATTCATTCGCTTTGGCCCAATCCCCGTCCTCCAAAAAGAGGGTCACCCGCTTGAGCAATACCTCGATGTTCGTGTCCATGCAGATTCCTTCCTTTTTCGGTCATGCCGACAGTATACCATGCTTTCGCCCCGTTGCAACAACGTTTTCTACTGTACGGGTTGGCGCAGAACAGTACTGTGCAGCACCATCATTTGCGCCTCCAGGTGCAAACATCACTTCCCCCGTAGGGGCGATTCACGAATCGCCCGCCATTGCCTTACAATAACAAGGTCGTGATCTCAAACAATGCCACGAAGCCCACGATCACCAGCATCAGCGCCGTGCCGCAGCCGATGCCCATCCTGTCGTTTTTGCGCGCCTCCCTGAGCGTGTCCACATAGGCGGCAAACTGCTCCACCTCCTGATCCAGATACCCGTAGTTGTTATCCATTTTGCTTGCCTCCTCTCTTTTCGATGAGGCAAGCATATCAAAGTAATTGTCCCATTTGCAGGACTTTGGCACCGGGTCACGAAAGGTTCACGGACGGGTCACGGAATGGTAAAAAACGGTCCTCACGCTGCCAGGCGATCCCGTCGGGCGTTGACGCAATAGAGAACGAGATCCACGCTGACCATGAGGATGTCGGCGATGTAGAACCAGACGGAATAGGCCAAAGTACCGGTCTGGCGGTAGGCGTAGAGCTTGCCGAAGAGGCCGATGAGGTAGCCGACGATGACCAGCACCTCGAAGACGACGCTCTTGCCCTTGGCTGTCTTGGTCCTGAGGGCCTTGGCGATGTTGAAGGGCCAGGAGCACCCGAACAGGCACAGCATGGCGATCTCGCAGAATTGTGGAATGGACATAATAGCACCTCCTGATCAAATTTCGGTTCAAATGTCAGCAGCCTTGTTTCACCCGCTGCAGCTGTTTCTCAAACGCCTCCATGACCTCCCGGGGCGCGGTGATGGCGGCCTCGCCGTCCAAGCCGAAGAGCCAGCCGAAGAACTGGGGGCTCACGGCCACGGTGGTGCGGATCTGGAAGTGGTCCTCATCCACGCTGGTCACGGCCACGTCCTTGCCGAAGGTGTCGATGACCACGCCGATCATCCGGTTGGAGAAGCGCAGGGTGACGGTCTGCTCCTCCCCGCCGAACATGGAGAAGTTCTTCCGGGTGTACTCCCCCATCTCCTTCTCGGGCAGCAGGTCCTTCCCCCGGCGGAACATCTCCGTGACCTTGATGCCGTCCATCTTGTCCACCCGGAAGTGCTTGATCTTCCCGGCCTCGGCCTCGTAGGCGATGAGATAATAGTTCTCCTCCGCCCAGGAGAGGGCCAGGGGGCTCACCCGGTAGGGGCGGCCGTTGCGGCGGAACTTCTTCTCCTTGGTGACGGTGTAGGAATAGTACCGAAACTCGATCTGCCGATCCTCGGCGATGGCCTGGTGGATGGCGTCCACGTTGTAGTAGATGGACTCGTTCATGCTCTTGATCCGGTTCTTCACGTACAGCTGCCGCTTCATGAGGGCCGCCTCGTGGACGCTCATGAGGCCCGCCAGCTTCCGGATCAGCTGCATGGTCTTGCGCTCCGTGATGAACTTGCTGGACTGGACGCTGTCGATGAGGAGCTTGATCTCCGGCAGCTCGAAGTCCCGCTCGCCCACGTAGTAGCCCGCGGTCCGGCCCCGGGTGCCGTGGACGTCCAAACCGAAGTCCCGCAAAGTTTCGATGTCGCTGTAGATGCTCTTGCGCTCGGCCTTCACGCCCGCCTCGTTGAGCCGGCGGATGATGTCCTCCGTGGACAGGGGATGCTCCTCGTCGCTCTCCTGGAGCAGCAGGCGCATGACGTACAGGACCTTGGCCTTCTGATTGATCGCTCTGGGCATGTTCTTTCCCTCCTATAGAATGCGAATGGGGCCGTCGAAGCGGATGGTCCGCTCCCGGCCGGAATCGAAGCGAATGACGACGCACTGCTGGTCCTTTTGGACCTCCAAAACGGTGCCCGGGCCGAACAGGGCGTGCTCCACCCGCACCCCGGGGCCGAGGGGGTCTGAGGGCGGGGCCATGCGCCGCTGGGTGGATCGGATGTAGCGCCGGGCCTCCCCCTCCCAGGCGGGGTCCAGCTCCACCAAATAGTTTAAATGCTCCTTCCCCATCTCGAACAGGAACCGGGAGGGGTACCGGGCCGTGCCCTCGTGGGAGACGCCGGCGGCCTCGGTGAGGGTCAGGGTCTTCTCCGCCCGGGTGCAGGCCACGTAGCAGAGCCTTCGCTCCTCCTCCATGCGCTCCGCGGTGTCGGTCTTGCGGCTGGGGAAGACGCCCTCGTTGAGGCTGGCCACGATCACGTGGGGAAACTCCAGCCCCTTGGCGTTGTGCACGGTCATGAGCTTCACGGAGTCCTTCCGATCCTCCCGATCCCGGTCCGTAAAGAGGGCCACCTCCGAGAGGAAGTCCTCCAGGGTGCAATCTTCGCCTGCGCTGGTTTCATATTCCTCTATGCTCTGCAGCAGCTCCGCTATGTTGTCCAGCCGGTCCCCGTCGCCCAGCTGTTTGAGCATCTTCATGTACCCGCTTTCCGTGAGCAGGTGGCTCAAAAGCTCGCTCATCTTCATGCCGTCATGGTTCTCGTAGGCTTTCAGCAGAGCCACGAACCCGGCGGCGTCGGAGGACTGGATCATGGGATCGTCCAAATTGTCCAGGAGCGCCCCGTACAGGCTGCAGCCCTTCTCCTGGGCGTAGGCCCGCAAAAAGGCCATGCGCTTCTTGCCCACCCCCCGCCGGGGCTCGTTCACCACCCGGGCGAAGGCGAGATCGTCGCCGAGGGCCAGCATCCGAAGGTAGCAGATGGCGTCCTTGATCTCCTTGCGGCCGTAGAACTCCATGCCCCCGTAGACGGCGTAGGGGATCTTGGCGTGGAGGAGGGCGTCCTCCAGGCTCCGGGACACGTAATGGGCCCGGTAGAGGATGGCCATGTCCCGCCAGTCGTTCCCCGCCGCCTTCAGCTCCTTCAACCGGGAGACGATGAACTTCGCCTCCGCCCCCACGTCCTTGGCGTGATAGTAGGGCGGCACGGGGCCCGGGGGGTTCACGGCACGGAGCGTCCGTTCCACCCGCTGTTGGTTCTTCTCGATGAGGGCGTTGGACGCGGCCAGAATCTGGGGGGTGCTCCTATAGTTCTCCGTCAGCACCACGGTCTGGGCCCCCGGGTACTTGTTGGGGAAGTCCAGAATGTAGCGGACGTCCGCCCCCCGCCAGGTGTAGATGGTCTGGTCCGGGTCTCCGACGACGAACAGGTTCTTATGGCAGGAGGAGAGCATGTCGGCGAGCTCGTACTGCTTGCCGTCGATGTCCTGAAACTCGTCCACCATCACGTATTCGAAGCGCCTGGCCCACTTCTCCCGGACCTGCTGATTCTGCCGCAGCAGGGCCACCGCCATGTCCACCAGGTCCTCGAAATCCAGGGCGTAGATCTTCCGCTGCTCGTAGAGGTAGCGGTAGAACATCTGCTTTTTCCGGTTTTGCTCCCGGTCGATGAGCTCCAGCAGGGGCCCGTCGCTTTCCCCGGTGAGGAGGGGCACGTAGGCAAGGTCCCACTTCATGTCGTCGGTGAGGTCCGCCGCCTTGTGGAGGCTCATCTCCTTCAGGGTCATGCCCATGTCCTCGAACACGGTGCGCAGGAGGGAGTTCTTGTCCTCCTCGTCCAGCACCAAAAAGTTTTGGGGCCAGCCCAGGGTGTGCAGATCCTCCTTCAGGATCATGAGCCCCAGGGCGTGGAAGGTGCAGATATAGCCCGTGTCAGCGTCCCCCACCATGTGCCGGACCCGCTGCTTCATCTCGTTGGCGGCCTTGTTGGTGAAGGTCACGGCCAGGATGTGGCCCGGGCTCACGCCCCCCGCCTCCACCAGATACCCGTAGCGCCGGGTGAGGGTCCGGGTCTTGCCCGTGCCGGCCCCCGCCACCACCCGGATGCGCCCCTCGGTGGCCTCCACCGCCCGGCGCTGGGCCTCGTTCAATCCCGCTAAGCTGTCCATGCTGTCCCTTTCCTGTCCCTTTTTTTGTATCATACCATACTATCTGTCCCATAAACAGGATTCTTTCACTCATTTTGAGGAATGTTTACAAAATGGGTCCCCTCGTTTTCTCTCTTGCGGTATGTTCAACCCTGTGGTAAAGTAGGTTTATTCGGAAAGGAGGCGACGGCCATGATGATCTCCACCAGGGGGCGATACGCTCTCCGGGTGATGCTGGACCTGGCGCAGGACGCAAGCGGGGCCTACGTCCCGTTGGATTCCATCGCCCGGCGGCAGGGCATTTCGGAAAAGTACCTCGAAAGCATTCTGGCGACCCTGAGCCGGGCCGGGCTGGTCCAGGCCCTCCGGGGCAAGGGCGGCGGCTACAAGCTGAGCCGGCGGCCGGAAGAATATCCCATCGGCGAGGTCTTGCGGCTGACGGAAAAGTCCCTGGCTCCCGTGACCTGTCTCGAACCGGGCACGGTCTGTCCCCAGGCCGAGCGCTGCCCCACCTACCCTCTGTGGCAGGGCCTCGACAAGGTCATCGACGACTATTTGATGGCCCACACTTTGAGGGATTTGATTCCGCGCGGGAAGGAATAACCTATTGACAAGGTAGGTTTATATGCTATACTGGGATCGAAAGAATTACGGGAGGAACCCTGCATGATATACGCAGACAACGCGGCCACCACCAAGATGAGCCCCCGGGCTCTGCAGGTGATGACGGACACAGCCCGGAACGTCTGGGGCAACCCCTCCAGCCTCTATGAGCTGGGGCAGCGGGCCCAGGAGACCCTGGCGGACGCCCGGGCGCGCATGGCCCGCATTTTGGGCGCGGAGCCGAAGGAAATATACTTCACCTCCGGCGGCAGCGAGGGCGACAACCAAGCCATTCGCTCCTGCGCCCGGCTGGGCGCGGCCAAGAACAGGCGCCACATCGTGTCCACCGCCTTCGAGCACCACGCCGTGCTACACACGCTGAAACGCCTGGAGAAGGAGGGCTATGAGGTGACCTATCTGCCGGTCCACGAAAACGGTATCGTCACCGCGGACGAAGTGGCGGCGGCCATCCGGCCCGACACCTGTCTGGTCACGATCATGTTCGCCAACAACGAGATCGGCACCATCCAGCCCATCCAAGAGATCGGCGCCGTCTGCCGGGCGGCCAAGGTCCCCTTCCACACGGACGCGGTCCAGGCGGCGGGCCACGTGGCGATCGACGTGAAGGAAATGAACATCGACCTTCTCTCCCTCTCCGCCCACAAGTTCCACGGCCCCCGGGGCGTGGGCGCCCTCTACTGCCGGACCGGCCTGCCCCTCTACCCCCTCATCGAGGGCGGCGCCCAGGAGCGGAACCGCCGGGCGGGCACGGAGAACGTGGCGGGCATTTGCGCCATGGCGGCGGCGTTGGAGGAGATGGTCGAAAACATGGACAAAAACGCGGCCTACGTGAGCGCCCTCCGGGACAGGCTCATCGACGGCCTCTCGGCCATTCCCCACAGCGCCCTCAACGGGGATCGGAAAAACCGGCTCCCGGGCAACGTGAACTTCTGCTTCGAGGGCATCGAGGGCGAAAGTTTGCTGCTGCTCCTGGATCAGGCGGGCATCTGCGCCTCCTCCGGCTCGGCCTGCACCTCCGGCTCCCTGGACCCCAGCCACGTGCTCCTCGCCATCGGGCGGCCCCACGAGGTGGCCCACGGGTCGTTGCGGCTGACCCTCAGCGAAGAGAACACCGAGGCGGACGTGGACGAGATATTGAAGGAGGTCCCCCGGATCGTGGAATACCTCCGGGGCTTCTCCCCCATCTGGCAGGATTTGGTAAGCGGCCGTCGGGCCCATATGCTGTAAAAAGAAAGGAAAACCTATGGCTCTGTACAGTGAAAAAGTGATGGATCATTTTCTCCACCCCCGGAACGTGGGCGTCATCGAGGACGCGGACGGCGTAGGCGAGGTGGGCAACGCCAAGTGCGGCGACATCATGAAGATCTTTCTGAAGATCGACGACGGCGTCGTCACCGACGCCAAGTTCTCCACCTTCGGCTGCGGCAGCGCCATCGCCTCCAGCTCCATGGCCACGGAGATGATCAAGGGCCAGCCCATCGAAAAGGTGATGGAGCTGACCAACAAGGCCGTGGTGGAGGCGTTGGACGGACTTCCCGCCTACAAGCTCCACTGCTCGGTCCTGGCCGAGGAGGCGGTGAAGGCGGCCCTGAAGGACTACTTCGACAAGAACAACATCCCCTACGACCCCGCCCAGTTCCCCGAGGCCCCCAGCTGCGCCTCCTGCGACGTGCACTGAACCCCATACGCAAAAAAGCACGGGCGACCGTGCTATTTTTTTTAGTTTTTTCAGAATTGTCCGTAGATGAAGTCCGCGGCCGTGTAGCCGGGGCCGTAGGCGCCGAGAAGCAGGGTCAAAAGGAGCAGGGCCGCGGCGGTGAAGGAGAGCTTCGCCGGGGTGTCGAGATATTGGGTACGGAAGGAGCCGTCGCCCTTTTTGAGGCTGACGAAGAGCATCAGGGCGGTCATGAGAGCGACCACGATCCACAGTGCCGGAGACATGCCCCCGGAGGAAAGATACTCCACGAGCGCGCCGCCGTCCCAGGCGGTGAACAGGGACCGAAAAGCCTGCCACACGTTGGCGGGGGCGGCATAGATGTCCCACAGGCGGATGAGGCACATAAGGAGGAAGGTGCGGAGGATCTCGAAGGCTCCGTATCCCTTCGTGGCTTTCAGCCCCGGGAAGCGGCGGTGGAACCGTTCATACAGGGGTTTGAGGGTGAGGGAAAGGATGATGACCGCGCCGTTGGTGAGACCCCACAGGGCGTAGTTCCAGCCCGCCCCGTGCCACACGCCGGTGGCGAGCCAGGTGACCAGGGTGGCGGTATAGAGGGGCAGACGGGACAGGAAGCTGTCGCCGAATTTCGTGCGAAGCCGCTTTGTCCACTTCAGGAAGGTCTTCGACACGTTCAGGGGGTAGAACACGTAATCCCGGAACCAGCCGCCCATGGTCATGTGCCAGCGGGTCCAGTATTCCTCGATGTTTTTGGAGAGGTAGGGCCTATCGAAGTTCTCCGGCAGGATCACGCCGAAGAGCTCGCCCACGCCGAGCGCCATGTCGATGCCGCCGGTGAAGTCGGCGTAAAGCCGCAGGGCGTAGAGGATCATTTGAAGCAGCACCAGGCTCCCCGGGATCCCGCCGTCGAACGCGGGCATGGCCACGGCCAGCAGCCGGTCCGCCACGATCAGCTTCTTGGCCGCGCCCCAGGCGATGCGCACGAGACCCCGGCCGACGCGGTCCATATCGAAGTCCGCGCCCTCATAGAGGGTCTTACTCAGCATGTCGTACCGGCTGATGGGCCCCTGGATCATCTGGGGGAAGAAGGCGGCGAAGAGGGCATATTTAAGGAAGTTTTTCTCCGGCGGGTACTTGCCCCGCTTCACGTCGATAAGATAGCCGATGGATTGAAAGGTATAGAAGGAGATGCCCAGGGGCAGCACCCAGTTGACGGAAAAGGGGGCGCGGACCGCTTCCAGGAAGAAGCGGGTGTATTTGAGGGCCGCCAGCAGGCCCAGGTTCACCAAAAGGCAAACGAGGAACAGGGCCGTGCGCTTCCGTCCCGCCTTCTTTTTATAGGCCGCGACGGCCTCCTTGGGAAGCTCTTTTTTATGGGCGGCCACGTAACCTTTTTGTTTTTCCAGGCTCCGGCCCAGGACCAGGGCCGTCCCGTAGACGGTGACGACGGTGATGCCGAGGAAGGGCAGGTACGCCCGGCCCGCCAGGGCATAGAAGGCCACGCTCCCCGCCAGCAGAGAAAGGTAGCGGAAGCGTTTGGGCAGGACATAATAGATTATCAGCAGCCCTAGCACCAACAGGAGGAAGCCGCCGGAAAGGAAGGTCATTCGTTTTCGATGCGCTCGATCAGGGCGAAGAGGGCCCGGGCGCTGTTGAAGTTCTCGGGCACGATGT
>CAMHDC010000019.1 GCA_946183765.1 uncultured Clostridia bacterium
CTGCCCGCCACCGTGGAGGAGGAGGGCGAATGCGTCATCAAGGGGCGCATCTTCTCCGACATCGTGCGCAAGCTCCCCGACGGGAACGCCTTCTTCTCCGTGGACGGTCAGACCCTGACCATCCGCTGCGGCCGGAGCGTGAACCAGCTCCAGTGCATGGAGTACGACGAGTTTCCCCAGATGACCTTCGACGGGGACGATACCTTCACCATCACCTTCAATCGGGATAAGGGCAAGAAGACCATCGAGCATACGGTCTTCGCCGTGGCGCTGGATGACGCCCGCCCGGCGCTGGTGGGCGTGCTCATGGAGACGGAGGGAAAGACCCTTTCCATGGTGGCCACCGACTCCTATCAGTTCGCCAAAAACGCCATGGCCATCGAGGAGGACGCCCCGGCTAAGCGGGTGGTGGTCCCCGGCAAGACCGTCAGCGAGATCGGCCGCATGCTGGAGGAAGAGGATGGCAAGGCGGAGCTCACCTTCTCCCGGACCCACATGAAGGCGGATATGGGCGCCACGATCCTCATCTCCCGCCTCATCGACAGCGATTACATCGACTATAAGCGCATCCTGCCCAAGACCTGCAAGACCCGGGTCCTGGTGGACAAGGAGGTGCTCATGGAGAGCGTGGATCGGGCCCAGCTGGTCTCCCGGGAGGGGAACAACAGCGTCCTCTTTAAGATCGGGCCGGAGAATATGACCGTGAAGGCCGAGAGCGTGGTGGGCAAGATCGAGGACGAGATCACCGCCCAGGTCATGGGCGACGGTCTCAGCATCGCCTTCAACCCCAAGTACGTGCTGAACGTGCTGAAAAACGTGGAGAGCGAGCGGATCTATCTCGAGTGCAACAGCCCCATCAATCCCTGCGTGATCCGGCCGGTGGACGACGAAAGCAGCTTCTATCTGATCGTGCCCATGCGGATTTTCTAAATCATGAAGAAAGCGCTTCGCATCAGCTTCATAGTGTTTCTTGCGGTATTGATCCTGTCGGCCAATACCGTATTTTCTGTGGCCGAGCCGGAGGATGGGGCGGTGGATATGGGCGAGGTGCTGACCGTTTCGGACGAGAAGCACGCCGCCTACGCCAACCGTCTGACGGACAGGGTCTACAACAGCTACGTCTCCTACAACGCGGGCGAAACCGTGAGCGTCCACGGCGGCACCGAGATGGGATGGGCCTTCATCGGCTGGCAGAAGAAGCCCGTCTCCGTCAAAATCACCTGGCTGGATCAGGATAAAAAGGCGATGGAAAGCCAGGATCACGTCCCCGCCCAGCTGGACGAGTATATCCCCGCGCCCCAGGCGGGCGTCTATGGCTTTACCCTGACCTTCAAGCAGGAAGGCGAGGTGTGCGAGCTCTCCGGCTACACCCCGGGCCGGCTGCCGGAGGAGCTGCCCCGATTCGAAGCGCCTCTTGAGAAGCCTGCCGTCATGGTGATCGCGGGCTATCCCGGCGACGAGATCCCCTGCTTCGGCGGGATGCTGCCTGCCCTTATCAACAGGGGCGTGCCCGTGCAGATGGTGTACCTCAATGGCTACAACCGGGGCCGCCAGGAGGAGTGCCTCAGGACCCTGTGGGCCTTGGGCATGAAGAACGCGCCCATCTTCGTGAATACGGCGGGCAAGCGGTCATTGGACGGTGCCATTCTCAAGAGCACCTGGGAGAACTTCGGCAGCGCGTCCAAGGAGCTGCTGTCCATACTGCAGACCTATACGCCCTCCGTCATCGTGACCCACGGCAAAACTCGTCCCTTCCCTCTGATGGCGGAAAGCGAGGCCGCGTACACCGTGGTCACCGGCGTCTTCGACAAGGTCAAGCGGAGCGCCTGGCTGAAGAAGGTATACGTCGCCGCGGACGCCAAAGCGAAGGACGCCGTCACGTTCGACTTTTCCGCGGACTATGGGCAGGCGGCGGACCTTTATTTGAAAGAGTACGCCTCCATGCGCACCTTCCACTACGTTCCCCGCACGGAGGACGCCTTCGTCCTCTACCACACCAGCGTGGGCAAGGACAGCGGCGGGGATATGCTGGAG
The DNA here is from genome assembly GCA_946183765.1 of uncultured Clostridia bacterium. Classification (GTDB taxonomy): domain Bacteria; phylum Bacillota; class Clostridia; order Christensenellales; family CAG-138; genus RUG472. The sequence goes on from CAMHDC010000019.1 coordinate 2,035, forward strand.
AATATCGTCTATACCCCTTTGACCACGCCGACCCCTGCGCCGACGGCTACCCCGGAACCCACGGCGGAACCCACGGCGGAACCCACCGAAGCGCCCACAGCAGAGCCCACGGTCGCGCCGACACAAGCGCCGACCATAGCGCCCACGAAGGCGCCGGTGGCGGCCGCTGCGCCCGTGGTCATGGGGACCCCCGTGCCTACGCCCATGCCCCGGCTGGCGGATACGGGGACGGTGCTGACGCCCATCCTGTTGTCGCTCCTGCTGGCGGCTATCCTGTTCGGCGGGATGATCGTCCTCAAGAAAATCCTGCCGAAGAAGATGCCCGTAATCGTGGGCATCTTGGTGCCCGTCTTCGCCGGTCTCGTGATCTTCGTAGGCATGTATCGGGCCGCGTGTGTGAACCAGCGGCAGGCCGCGGCGGCGGAGCACTTCGACGGCGTCATCGCCGAGGAGGCGGCCGCCCATCGGACGGCGGAACCTACGGCCACCCCCGCGCCCACGGCCACGCCCACCGTAGAGCCTACGGCAGAACCTACGGCGGAACCGACCTCTGAGCCCACGCCGGAGCCTACGGCGGAGCCCACCCCCGAACCGACTCCGGAGCCGGACCCTGCCTCCGAATGGTTCACCGACGGGGAGGAGATCGTGACCAAGGACCCGGACGCCGGAAAATGGACCTATCAGAGCAGCACCCTGTTCATGGAGATCACCCAACACACCGGCAAGGCGTCCAACATGGAGTTTCCCTACTATGTGGCGGACATCCGCATGAGGGCGGACGAGTTCAGGACCGGCTTCGGCCACGAGAGCCGCAGCGGCATGACCTCGGCGGACGCCATGAGCATCGCGGCCCGGTATAAGGCTGTGCTCATGGTCACCGGCGACAACATCCTGAACATGGACCGGGAGAAGAAGGGCGTCCTCATCCGGGACGGCTGGACCTACAACAACGCCAAGAAGGCGGACATTTTGGTGTGGCATCCCGATCGCCTGGCCATGGAGCTGGTGTCCAAGGACAAGATCACCTCAGCGCAGAACATCGCCGAGGGCGGCGTAGAGAACGTGATCTCCTTCGGCCCCATCCTCATCCAGGACGGGGTGAAGACCGGAAAAAGGACCCTGGAAAACAACTGGCTCTACAAGGTCAATCCCCGGGTGGGCGTGGGCATGCAGGAGCCGGGCCACTTCATCGTGGTGGTGGGCGGCTACCGGAGCGACAACCCCAGGGCGAATCTGGGCTGGACGCTGACGGAGTTTGCGGACGTCATGGAGGAGCTGGGCTGCCGGCAGGCCTACAACGTGGACGGCGGCGTGTCCGCCTGCATGATCTTCATGGGCGAGCGATTGAACCACGGCGGCAACAAGAAGGACTGGAGCCAGCTGAGAAACCTTCCCGACGGCATCATCTTCGGCTACTCCGCCAACGTGCCGGATTGATGTAAAACAAAAGCTACAGCAAGGGATTGCGGTTTTGCCCCGATCCCTTTTTCTTTTTAAAAATAGCAAAACCCGAATTTATAAATTACTCACCTTCTTATCACATTTTTGTACTGACAAACGGGTGGACTTGCGCTATAATACACTCTGTATATATATGTGGACATATGCCCCTACGGAAAAAAAGCGCCCCTGCGTCGGGAGAAAGGAGGTCCGCCATGGAAAATGCGGCAAAAACCGTGGATTTTCACCACGTTCCCATCATGGTCCGCGAAGTGACGGAACTGCTTGAGCCCGATCGCGGCGGCGTGTTCGTGGACGGCACATTGGGCGGCGGCGGCCACAGCGAAGCCATTCTAAAGCTCCTGCCTGAGACGGGCCGCCTCATCGGCATCGACCGGGACGAAACGGCCCTCGCCGCGGCGTCCGCCAGGCTCGCCCCCTTCCGGGATCGGTTCACCGCCATCCACGGCAACTTTTTCCACATGAAGCCGTTGCTGCTGCAAAAGGGCATCGCTGCGGCGGACGGCATCCTGCTGGATCTGGGCGTGTCCTCCTACCAGCTGGACGAGCCCAGCCGGGGCTTTTCCTACAAGGCGGAGGCCCCCCTGGACATGCGCATGGACCAAACCGCGGCCCTGACCGCGGCGGACGTGGTGAACGGCTACCCGGAGAAGGAGCTGGTCCGCATCTTCCGGGACTACGGCGAGGAGCGATTTTCGCCCCTTATCGCCCGGCGCATCGCGGAGCGGCGGGCCCAGGCGCCCATCCGGACCACCACGGAGCTTGCGGACCTTATCGCCGGGGCCATCCCCTCAAAGTTCCGCCACAAGGAGCAGCAGCACCCGGCCCGCCGCTGCTTCCAGGCCATCCGCATCGAGGTCAACGGCGAGCTGCAGGGCCTCAGGGAGGCGATCGACCAGTGCATCGATCTCTTGTCCCCCGGCGGCCGGATCGTGGTCCTCACCTTCCATTCCCTGGAGGATCGGATCGTGAAGACCGCCTTCAAAACGGCGGAAAACCCCTGCGTTTGCCCGCCCCGGAGCCCCCAGTGCGTCTGCGGCCGGACGCCCTACGGGAAGATATTGACTAAACACCCCCTGACCGCCTGCGAGGCGGAGCAGCAGCAGAACAGCCGGTCAGCCTGCTGCAAGCTTCGGGCCCTCCAAAAGGTGGGGCCAGGCATAGGAAAGGCCGGAAACACGTATAGAGAAGGGAGGGCGTGAGCCGAATGGAAGTATCCTTTGACACCGAGAAAAAGAACGGCACCGGCGCGCCCGTGACCCGCATCTACGCTCCCTCCCACCGAAACGGCCCCGAGGTCCGCTTGATCGAGGAAGCGGCGGAGAACCTGCCCGTGTACCCCCAGCCCCGGGAGAAGGATCTGGAAGCGGAACAGGCGGTGGAGGCGGAAAAGCCCAAGGTCCCCCTCTACTCCCAGATTCTCATGATCCTGGCGGTGTTCCTCATCGCGGCCACGGCCATTTTGGCCATCAACGGCAGCGCCCAGATCGCCAAGATCTACACGGAGATCCACAGCCTGGACAGCGAGATATCCTCCTACAAGGAGAAGATCTCCCTCCTTCGCAAGGAACAGAGTACCCTGAACGACTACGCCACCATCAACGAGGCCAATCAGAACGTGGGCCGCGTCATGAGCTGGAACGATAACTGATCGAAGAAAGGACCGTCGTGGAGCAGAAAAAGCGGAAAAAGATCAGGGCCAGGCGGCCCCGCATCTCCCGTCTTCGCCGGAAGCTGTTGGTAGCTTCCGCGCTTGCCGTGGTCCTGTTGTTGGCCCTGCTGGTGAACCTCTACTACGTGTCCATCGTCAAGGGTCCGGAATACGCCAAGATGGCCCAGCGCCAGTGGCAGAGCTCCCTCTCTTTGAAGGCGGAGCGGGGCAAGATCCTGGATCGGAACGGCAACGTGCTGGCCGAGAGCTACACCACCTATCAGGTCTGCGTGAACCCCCAGGCCATCACCGAGGACGCGGATCGGGAGCGTATCGCCAACATCCTTTCCACCCTCCTCAACGTGAACTACGAGACCATCATCGCCAAGATGACCAAGATCAACCCCAGGGACGGCAAGTACTATCAGCAGGTGAAGATCAAGGACCAGGTGGAGTCCAACGTCATCGCCCAGCTGGTCACCTTCCAGGAGAACCGGGCCATCAGCTACTACGCCGACGTGAAGCGGAACTACCCCGAGGGGAACCTGTTCGGCCAGCTTTTGGGCTTCACCAACGTGGACGGCGACGGCCAGACCGGCGTGGAGCTGTCCTACAACACCATCCTCTCCGGCGTGGACGGCAAGCAGATGGCCGAGACCGACCGGGACGGCAACGAGATCCCCGGCGGCGAAAGCTCCTATATCGCGCCCATCGGCGGCGCGTCGGTCCAGATGACGGTGGACACGGGCATCCAGGGCTTCCTGCAGAGCGCTCTGGAGGAGGCGGCCCGGACCAACCTCGCCAAATACGCCTACGGCGTGGTCATGAACCCCAAGACCGGCGAGATATACGCAATCAGCTCCTATCCCACCATCGATCCCAACCATCCCCCCCGGACCGACGCGGAGACGCTGCTGGATCTGTCCCGGCAGCGGATGGTCACCGAGACCTACGAGCCCGGGTCCGTGTTCAAGATCGTGACGTTGGCGGCGGCCCTCGATTCCGGCACGGTGAACGATTCCACCACCTTCAACTGCAAGGGGTCCTTGAACGTGCTGGGGCAGAAGATCAAGTGCTGGCGCACCCGGGGCCACGGCAAGGAGACGCTGGCCCAGGCGGTCCAGAACAGCTGCAACCCGGCCTTCATGTCCATGGCTCTGAAGATGGGCACGGACCGGTTCTACGAGTACATCTACGCCTTCGGCATGAACGACAAGACCGGCGTGGGCATCGGCGGCGAGACAACCGGCAAGGTGACCCACCGCAAGTATATCCGGGATACGGACCTGGCCCGCATCGGCTTCGGACAAAGCATCTCCTGCACGGGTTTGCAGATGGCCTCGGCGGTGTGCGCCGCCATCAACGGCGGGGAGCTGCTCAAGCCCTATTACGTCCAGGACGTGGTAGCCTCCGACGGCACCAATCTGGAGCATCACGAGCGGGAGGTGGTGCGGCAGGTCATCCGCCCGGAGACCTCCGCCCAGATCCGCAGATACCTCACCGGCGTGGTGGACTCGGGCAGCGGCAAGAACGCGGCCATCCCCGGCTACAGCGTGGGCGGCAAAACCGGCACCTCCCAGAAGTACGACGAGAACGGGAAGGTGTCCAGCACCCTGCTGGTAGCCTCCTTCGTGGGCTTCGTCCCGGCGAACGACCCCGATTACCTGTGCATGATCATCGTGGACGAACCCCAGGTCCCCGTGGTCTACGGCAGCACCGTGGCCGCACCCTTCGTCCAGCAGGTGCTCAAGAACGTGCTCACCTACTTCTCCGTGCCCATGGATAGAAACGAAAACGGCGTTTCCGTGCCGGACGTGCGGGGTATGACCGTGGAGCAGGCTATCAAGGCGCTGAAGACCGTGGGCCTCGACGCCACCTATATGGAGACGGAGCAGGCGGCCGCCGTCCAGCGCCAGAGCCCGGCGCCCGGAACGCTGGTGGTGCGGGAGAGCCCCGTGATCCTCTATACCGCCTGGACCACCTTCCAGGGGGAGGAGGAGGAGATCGAGATGACCAGGGTGCCCAAGCTGGAGGGCAAGAACCGGATCAACGCTCTGGACGCCCTCACCAAAGCGGGCCTGGTCATGGACTACGACCGAAGCAAGAGCGCGGGCACCGTCATCGCGGCCCAGTACCCGGAGGGCACCTCCGTGCCCAAGGGGACCACGGTGCACGTGGAATTTAGCGGCAGCGAAAAAGCCGAATGATACACGGAACGAAGGAGTAAATATGCTGTTATCCACCATAGCCGAAGAACTGCACGTGAGCCTTCCCGAACGGGAGGCGGAGATCACCGACGTGGCCTACGATTCCCGGAAGGTGACCCCCGGGGCCCTGTTCTGCTGCCTTCGGGGCGAGAAGACCGACGGTCACCGCTTCGCCGCCCAGGCGGTGGACAAGGGGGCCGCGGCCCTGATCGTGGAGGAGAAGCTGCCTTTGGACGTGCCCCAGCTGGTGGTGACGGACGGGCGGGAGGCCATGGCCCGGTCGGCGGCCTGCTTCTTCGGCCATCCGGAGGGTCAGATGACCATGCTGGCGGTCACCGGCACCAACGGCAAGACCTCCACCACCTACATGGTGAAGGCTGTGGCGGAGGAAGCGGGGCTGAAGGTGGGGCTCATCGGCACCATCCACAATCTCATCGGTGACGAGGTGGTGGAGACCGAGCGCACCACCCCCGAATCCGCGGACCTGTTTCGGCTGCTGAAGCTTATGTGCGACCGGGGCGTCGATCTGGTGGTCATGGAGGTCAGTAGCCACGCCCTGGCGCAAAACCGGGTGGCGGGCATCCGCTTCAAGGCGGCCCTGTTCACCAACCTGACCCAGGACCATTTGGACTATCACAAGACCTTCGAAGCCTATCGGGCGGCCAAGAAGAAGCTGTTCTATCAGACGGACCTGGCCATCGTCAACGAAGACGATCCTGCGGCCGCCTATATGCGCGAAGGGCTCCCGTGCCCCGTCTGGACCACGGGCATCTGCAAGGGCGGCGATTTCTACGCCAAGAGCATCGACATCACCACCGCCGGGGCCTCCTTCCACCTGTTCACCCCCAAGGGGGACGGGCGGGTGAACCTGCACATTTCGGGCCTCTTCTCCGTGTACAACGCCATGGGCACCGCGGCCCTCATGCAGGCGGCGGGCGTTCCCTTCACCAGCATCCGGCGGGGCCTGGAAAAGCTCCAGTGCGTGGTGGGACGGCTCCAGGCGGCCGACACCTTCGGCCGGCCCTTCGCGGTGTACGTGGACTACGCCCACACCCCCGACGCCCTGAAGAACGTGCTCACCACGGCCCGGGGCTTCGCGAAGAACCGGCTGATCTCGGTCTTCGGCTGCGGCGGGGACAGGGACCACGGCAAGCGCCCCATCATGGGCGAGATCTCCGGCCGCTACGCGGACTTCTCCGTGGTGACCAGCGACAACCCCAGGACCGAGGACCCCATGGCCATCATCGACGCCATTGAGGCGGGCATCCGGCGCACCGCCGCCCTCTATGTCGTCATCGAGGACAGGCGTCAGGCCATTCACTACGCCCTGGACATGGCCCAGGCGGGGGACGTGATCGTGGTGGCGGGCAAGGGCCACGAGACCTATCAGGAGATCAACGGCGTGAAGCACCATTTCGACGATCGGGAGATCGTGGAGGAATACTTGAAGGAGAAACGGGATGGCCTCGGTACATAAGCTGCTGCTGCCGCTGCTGCTGGGGTTCCTGTTCACGGCCCTCCCCGGCCCGGCGGTGATCCGCTTTTTGAAGCGCATGGACTTTCGCCAGACGGAGCGGCGGGAGGGGCCCCAGTCCCATCTCGATAAGAACGGCACGCCCACCATGGGCGGGGTGTTCCTGCTCCTGGGCTGGCTCCTGGCCGCCCTCATCGGCGTGCGGGAGGGGTTCTCCCTGGTGCTGCCGGTGCTCCTGGTCATGGTCCTCTGCGGCCTCATGGGCTTTTTGGACGATTTTATCAAGATCAGCACCGGCACCAGCATGGGGCTGCTGCCCTATCAGAAGGTGCTGCTGCAGTTCGTGATCTCCCTGCTGGCGGCGGCCTGGCTCTATCGGAGCCAGGGGGTGGGCTCCGTCATCACCCTGCCCTTCTCCGGCAAAAGCTGGGATATGGGCGGTTTCTACATCCCCTTCGCCCTGTTCGTGCTCATGGGCACCATGAACGGAGTGAATTTGACGGACGGTCTGGACGGGCTCGCCGCGGGGACCTCCCTGGTGATCCAGCTCAGCTACGTGATCCTCTTCGCCCTCCTGCCCCTGCTGGCGGGCTTCGGGGGCTGGACCAGCGAGAGCGCCGACTACAGCGGCATGGCAATCTTCGCCGCGGCGGGGGCGGGGGCCCTCATGGGCTTCCTCCTGTTCAACGCCTATCCGGCCCGGGTTTTCATGGGGGATACGGGCTCCCTGGCCCTGGGCGGGACCATCGCCATGGAGGCCCTGGTGCTGAAATCTCCCCTGCTGCTGCCCCTCATGGGCATCCCCTTCGTGCTCTCCGCGGTGAGCGTCATGATCCAGGTGGGGTCCTACAAGCTCCGCAAGGGGAAGCGGGTGTTCAAGATGGCGCCGCTGCACCATCATTTTGAGCTCCTGGGCGTGGCGGAGCCCCGGATCACGGCCCTGTATATGCTCCTCACCGGCGCGTGCTGCGCCCTGAGCATCTATATTTTCACAAAGTAAGCGAGGTATTTGACTATGGCACAGCAAAAGACGGCCCTGATCGTGGGCATGGCCAAGAGCGGCATCGCCGCCGCCCGGCTCCTCTATGAGAACGGCTATCGGGTGATCATCAACGACATGAAGCCGGAGATCAAGGGCCTGTTCGACGCCCTCAGCGGCATCGCCTACGAGGTTAGGCTCGGTGACGACCCCATGGACCTTTTGGACGGGGTGGACCTGCTGATCCCCAGCCCCATCATCCCCTTCTTCCGCCCCTTCATCGTGGAGGCGAAGCGCCGGGGCATCGAGGTCATCAGCGAGATCGAGCTCGGCTACCGGTATTCCAAGGCGGACTTCGTCTGCATCACCGGCACCAACGGCAAGACCACCTGCACCACCCTCACCGGCGAGATCTTCAAGGCCTCCGGCCGCAAGACCTTCGTGCTGGGGAACATCGGCGTGGCCATCTCCGCCCACGCCATGGAGACCAGGCCCGGGGACGTGATCGTGGCCGAGACCGCGGCGCTGCAGCTGGAGGGGAACGTCCGCTTCCACGCCAAGGCCGCGGGCGTGTGCAACATCACCCCGGACCACATCGACCGGTTCGGGTCCATGGAGAAGTACATCGCCGCCAAGGCCAAGATCCTCGACAACCAGACCGAGGACGATTTCGCCGTCCTCAACTGGGACGACCCCATCGTCAGGGACTTTGCCAAGCTCACCCCCGCCCGGGTCCTGTATTTCTCCCGCAGGGAGCAGGTGCCCGAGGGCATGTACATGGACGGCGACACCATCATGCTCCGCTGGGACGGCGCGGATACCCCCTTCATGGATCGGAAGGAGATCTACATTCCCGGCGGCCACAACCTGGAGAACGCCATGCTCTGCGCCCTGCTGGCCCTGTCTCAGGGAGTGGACGCGGAAACGATTAAGGAAACGCTGCGCACCTTCCAGGGCGTGGAGCACCGGATCGAGTTCGTCTGCGAGCGGAGCGGCGTCCGCTACATCAACGACAGCAAGGGCACCAACCCCGACTCCACCGTGAAGGCCATCGAGGCCATGGACCGGCCCACCGTCCTCATCCTGGGCGGCTACGACAAGCACACCGGCTTCGAGGAGGTCTTCGACGCCCTGCCCGGCAGCCACGTGAAGGCCTGCGTGGTCCTGGGCCAGACGGCCGACGAGATTCTGGAGACCGCCCGCCGCCACGGGTTCGAGAACATCTGCTACCGGTGCGAGACCTTCCGGGAGACCCTGGAGAAGTGCCGGGATCTGGCCGAGCCCGGGGACAACGTCCTCCTTTCGCCGGCCTGCGCCAGCTGGGGCATGTTCGATAACTACGAGCAGCGGGGCAGAGTCTTTAAGGATATCGTGAGTAAATTTGAGTGACTTCAGTCTGCCGAAGCTGAAGCTTCGCCAGACTGAGGCCGCATCGCGGGGTGCTCCGCCTTCGCTTCGCCTCCAGCCCTTGCCTATGCCCCATACGGGGCACCGGGCGGCAAGAGCTGCAGGGAGTGAAATCCACCGCGCATGTCGCTGGATTTCACATAACAGAAGCCGCGCGTTCTTCCCATGATCTTGAGCGCGCGCGGCTACACCGCGCTTTGCGTGGCCCGGTGAGCATACATACAGAACAGAAAGGACAGAACGTAACGAGGTAATGGAGACAGCGGCCAGAAAGAACAAACTGTTTCTGTACAAGAAGCAGACGGGCAGCATGGATTTTTCGATCCTGCTGGTCGTCACCATCCTCTGCGCCTTCGGCCTGGTGATGGTGTTCTCCGCCAGCTACTACTACGCCATCCACACCCAGAACGGGGACGGCTACTTCTATCTCAAGAAGCAGCTCATGTACATGGCCATCGGCTATCCTCTGATGCTCATCGTGTCCCGGGTGAACTACCGCTACCTCGACAAGCTCCGGTACATGTTCCTCATCGTATCGGTGGTGCTGCTCATCATGGTGCTGTTCATCGGCAGCAGCGGTGAGACCGGCGCGGCCACGCTGAACGGCGCCAAGCGCTGGCTCCGGTTCGCGGGCGTGTCCATCCAGCCTTCGGAGATCGCCAAGTTCGGCATGATCTTTTTCATGTGCTCCTACATGGCCCGGCATAAGGACGACATGCGCACCTTCACCCTGG